>CAINOC010000057.1 GCA_903851385.1 uncultured Chlorobiaceae bacterium
AAAAAAATGGCTCCAAAGCTGCTCTTCTGAAGGAGAGTCAACCTTGAAGCCACACACACAACCACCAACGAAAGAACAACACACACAACTCTTCAGAATTTTATAGTAACCTCCCGACGGCTATTCAGAAACAAAGTGAGCCCTTCTGTTCTGCGCCCATGCCTCTTCGTTATGACCATCTGCAAAAGGTTTTTCTTCACCATAGCTTACCGTCTTCATACGGGCAGGCTCAACACCAAGATTAACGATGTAATCTTTTGCACTAGCTGCTCGACGCTCACCAAGTGCAAGATTATACTCATTGGTACCTCGCTCGTCACAATGACCTTCGATGACAACCTTCCTTGCTCCATTTGCCTGTATCCAGTTCGCATTGGTCTTCAACTGCGCGACTGCATCCGAGCGAAGTTCGGATTTATCAAAATCATAAAACACATCACCAAGACCGGGAACAATAATCTCGGCACGCTGTGGTGGTGGAGGCGGTGGAGCTACAACAACTGGCCTTTCATGGCAACAGGCGCCAAGAAAGATCATACCTGGAACAAAAAATGCCTTTAATACCAATGATGGATTAAGCGGTTTCATGTATCACCTCGTTTTTTAGTCTTTTTTAAGAAAATCAGCACCCATTACAAAACCAAAACAGAGAACTTTATATACCAAGAGAAGCACTGCCATCTACCCTCCTGTTTGGCACTCTCTTTCTTCTCTCCAAATTCTGCCAGCAGTCATCACACCTTACATGCCACCGATCCTATTAGTACATATTAAATGTATAATAAATTCCAGAAAACTCACCTATTCTCTAATAATTATTTGAATTATTACTCGACAACTTGGGTTTACTATACTTATATTATATAAGATATATGTTCGTGTTAGAGCTTTATGAACAACAAACCATAAAAAACCATGAAAAAACTTTATTCACTACTTGCCGCAGCCGTCATAACCGGCTTCGCTGCGACCCCTGCATCAGCTGAAACCTATATCAGTGGAAATATCGGCAGTTCCTGGATGAACGATACCAAGAATGATCCGTTCAAGTATGGAATGGGTAACGGTCTCACTGCTCTTGGAGCCATTGGGGTGAGGGATCGCTGCTACCGCTTTGAAGGTGAGTACGGCTATCAGAAAAATAACGTAGACAAACGGTATGACCGGTTTGGCCCATCTAATTGGAACGGAAATATTGAAGTAGTCTCCCTGTTGGCAAACGCCTATTGGGACATCTATACCGGTGAAAGCGTCAAGCCATACCTGACTGCAGGTGTAGGCGCAGCTCGGGTTCAATTTGAAAACATTGGAGGATTGACCGACGAGCATGACAGTGTTTTTGCCTACCAGCTTGGTGCCGGCGTTGCGATTCCACTCACCAAAGGTGTGAAGCTTGATGCCCGCTATCGCTACTTCTCAACGGCAGAATTTTCGTTGAATGATGGTTCCCAGAGCCGACTTTCGAGCAACAGCGTTTTGCTCGGTCTCAGATTTGGAATGTGAAGTTACGAGTTATAAAAAAGACAGGATTAACGGTTTGACTGTTGAGCAAAGAGGTTGACTGAGTTTCAACCCTCTTGCTGAACAGAACAGAAAAACAAGGAGACTCTTATGAAGATCAAAGCATTAACAGTAGTAACACTACTTATGGCGCTTGCCGGATGCTCAGCTTCTGTCCATGCTGATGGTATAGGTGCTAACAGTCCGGGAAATGCAAAAAGCGGGTACTTGGCGAACCAGACTGGGGCAACCCAGAGCGGCGTCTCTGCGGTAAAATGACAGGAAATATACAGGTCGCCATTACTGTGGGTATTTAATAACAACTGAACAGGAGAATTATGATGAAAAAAACCATGTTGATAGCCATAGGAATTGCCGGAATGTTTTTGGGCACTCCTCTGACTG
>CAINOC010000058.1 GCA_903851385.1 uncultured Chlorobiaceae bacterium
AACGATGACGGTGTGTCTTTCCGGCCAAGCTATAATGGAGAGAAAGGGGAAGAAATATTTTCTTTCAAAAAAGTTTCTCTTTTTGCTTGGGTTTTTACATAACAGTGCTGAGTGCTGAGTGCTGAGAAAGATAGTGCTGAGAAAGAAAGTGCTGAGTGCTGAGTTCTGTTGCGACGTGAAGGTCTCGTTAATGAATTGTTCTTAAATGAACCAGTTGTTCCGTCAACTGGCCCCACCGACACCTGCAGAATAAGAAATTATCCTGTTTGAAGCATGTCGGAAACGTACCCGCAGAAATCTGTAGGCCAATCCGTGAGGAGAAGCTGAATCTGCCAGTAGCAAGGCGGAGAGGGGCAAGGGGCATAACGATAAGGCTAACAAATGTGAATCATCGATAAACACCGTTAAGTACAACAAGCGCAAGCTACTGGTACGCTTGAACCAAAAGGTAAGCGGGCAGGTTAGGCTCTTCTTTTCTGAGTCTACACGGCCAATAACTCCCGCCGGTGGATAGATGGAGCCTAAGTCGTTCACCTATTCATGACGGGGAACACGATAAGCCCATAGCTTCGCCCGGTTTTCCGGGCAATCGAACCGCAAGGGACGACCTTGGAGCTGCGGGTATGGGATGAAGAAAAAGCGAATGCCGTCCTGTAATCGGGCGGATAGGGATTGCAACATTACCCCACGTGAAAACGGGCCTACCTCTTCATGGTCTCTCTTGACATGAAAACCTGAAGAACTTTATTTTTAAATGTGTGGAACGCAAATGAATGTAACAACCGTTGCATGTGCACCATCCGGCCTGAACTGGACTGAGATCAACTGGATCAAGGTTCGTGATCGGGTAAAAAAGCTACAGGCCCGTATTGTCAAGGCAACACAGGAAGGCAAACGTGGCAGGGTAAAAGCCTTGCAGTGGTTGCTGACCCATTCGTTCAGCGGGAAAGCATTAGCCGTGAAACGAGTGACGGGAAACCGGGGGAAAAACACCCCCGGAGTTGATAAGGTTATTTGGAGCACATCAAAAGCAAAGACCAATGCAATAGTATCGTTGCAACGGAGAGGTTACGAGCCTCTTCCGCAGCGGAGAGTTCTTATTCCGAAGAAAAAGGACAAAACAAGACCCATCGGTATTTTGGCAATGAAAGACCGTGCCATGCAAGCTCTTTATCTGCCTGCTCTGGAAGCCATTGCTGAAACTACTGCTGACCGGCACTCTTATGGGTTCAGGCCAGAGCGCTCAACAGCAGATGCAGGCGAACAAGCTTTCATCTGTCTCGCGGGTCGCAACAGCGCCCAATGGGTGCTTGAGGCAGACATCAAAGCCTGCTTCGATACTATTAGTCATGAATGGTTGATCGACAACATTCCAGTTGACAAAACGATCCTTCAGAAATGGCTCAAGGCAGGATTTATGTATCAAAAACAGCTCTTTCCTACAGTAGCCGGCACACCGCAAGGTGGTATTATCAGTCCGGTGATGGCCAACATGACGTTAGATGGCCTTGAACATGCACTTGCAACAGCTTTTCCGCAAGCAAAACGTAAAGGCTTGAAAATGAACATGGTGCGTTATTGTGATGATTTCATCGTTACCGGTCACTCGAAAGAGTGGCTGGAAAAGGAGGTCATGCCGGTGCTGGTTACTTTTCTCAGTAAACGGGGGCTTACCCTGTCACCAGAAAAAACCAGAATAACGCACATTACGGACGGGTTTGATTTCCTTGGCTGGAACTTCCGAAAGTACAATGGCAAACTTCTTATTAAGCCATCGAAAGCCAATATCAAGTCACACCTCAACAAGGTACGGGAAGTCATCAAAGGACATAAAACGATCGAACCATCGACTTTGATAAAAATACTCAATCCTATTCTACGGGGCTGGGCGAATTATCATCGTCATGTGGTCGCAAAGAAGTCCTTTGCCAAAAACGATGCACAAATCTGGACAATGCTCTGGCAATGGGCAAGACGAAGACATCCAAACAAGAACGCTCGATGGGTAAAAGAACGGTACTATATTACCCTCGGTAATCGGAACGGGGTGTTTGCCGCCGAAAAGGACAAAAAATATGACCGAAAAGTAGTGCTGGTTTCTGAAGCCAGTATGCCTATTCGACGGCACGTCAAAATCAAAGGTGAAGCTAATCCACACAGTCCAGCGTGGATAACTTACTTTGATGCTCGGAGAAAACGTATGGCTAAATTAACACCGTTGTATTACCGGGTGCCGCAAGGTGCCTTTGCAGAGGCTTGAGCCGTGTGCGGCGAAAGTCGCAAGCACGGTTCTTAGGGGACGGCGGCGCAGTAATGCGCTGCTGTTACCCGGCAGTGCTGACTTTCTTTTATTCGTGGTAGTCGTAGGTGGGGTAGCCGTGCTTTTTAACTAACTCGTCGCGTTCGGCGCTCTTTAGGTCTTCGCGCATCATTTCGGCTACCAGTTCTTTGAAACTGATTTTTGGGATCCA
>CAINOC010000059.1 GCA_903851385.1 uncultured Chlorobiaceae bacterium
CTGAGTCATCTACACTGTTCTACAGATTTTAAGGGTAAGGGTGATTGAACAAGTCGATATTTTACAATTAGTTAGCAATTCTGTCAGCACAATTCCAGAGACCTATACCGATAATCAATTGAATTTATTTGACTTACAATTGGACAGTAGTGATATTTCGAAGGTGAACACAAAGCTTAGCACATTTCAAAACCTTCAAAAATGATAAGCTATGCCTAAGACATTCAGAAGATCAAAAATCACCGTTAAGAAAAGTCTTACCCCGTCTTTCAGTACCCTAGCCGGTGTCAAAAGTAGCGATTATGGGTATGAAGCATCTTTTGACGGATACTCGTCCAATGGAAATTCTAAAGATGACGTCATCGATAATCTTATCGATAAGCTACAACGCAAGGGTTACGAAAAAGAATAACACGGCAAGCCTGTGTCCTGCACCCCATTCATTCCTGTAGTCTGTTTATCAGTAAAATAAAGTCAAAGGTTATTACCAATGAGCAATTATGTATGGGGTTCACACCTGTCGTATGCAGATTATTTGCAGGCAAAGAATTTTGTCAGCGATGTACAATCGGCAACGCGTGAAGCCGGCAGAAAGGTGTCGATGGATATTTCGCGCCAGACCCGTGATATCATTGCATCAAATGAGTCATTGCTCCGCGAGCATATAGAATTGCTCAACGCTTCGGACGACCGGACCGTTGGCGGCCTCAACGCCGGGTTTGAAAGGATATCCTATAGCATGGATGCTGGTTTCGACCGCCTGTCCGATGGAATTTCCGAGCTGAATGCCACCTTTCACTGGGGTTTAGGTGCAGTTTTGGTATCACTTGGCCACATGAATGACACCCTGTCAGAACTGCTTAAAATAGCCAAAACTCCATTTCAGACAGTCGCCTTTAACCACTTCGAGATTGCTCGCGACGCATTTCGGCAAGGTCTTTACCGCGAAAGCCTCGAAGAACTCGACAAGGCGATTTTGGGTGATCACACTTCCGCCGGATACAAGCTCGAATGGCGTTTTCATCAAATGAAAGGCACCATTCAACTTGGCTTTGCTGATGGCGATATGTCGCTTTATGATCTTGCGAAGGCAGAGGAATCATTTTTGACTGCTGCACGTTACGGCAAGACTGATTATCCGCATGACGCAGGCCGGGCATTTCTCTCTGCAGGATGGGCCGCCTACTGTCAGGGCAAGATGAAAGAAGCCCTTGCATATACGGAGCAGGCAATGTCTCTGCATCCGGAGATAGGGGAAGTATTCTTCCAGGCATCTAAAGTACAGATGGCACTTGGTGAGGTGGAGAGTGCGCTTCCCTTGCTTGCAAAAGCGATAGACCTCGACCGCTTTTATGCACTCAAAGCCGCCGGAGACGGCGATTTTCAGCCGCATGATGCTCAGTTGAGAAGTTTTCTTGAAGCCTTGCGCAAAGAAAAATACAGGCAGTGTGTGCCGAAAGTGAAAGCAACTCTTGATAGAATCAAGGGATTTGAACTCGCACCTGGAACAGAGAATCGGTTGCAGGCATGTTTGGACAAAGGCGCCAACTGGCCGCTCATGGATATGCTGGAAGTAATACAGAATCTCGATAGCTTCAAATATCTTCCAATTATTGTAAAAAGTTTGTTTGGGAACGAAGCACAGTTCGAGTTTTGCCCGATTCCTGCACAAGAGTACTATCTTGGCAAGTATCCGGTTACCCAGCAGCAGTGGGAGGCCGTCATGGGAAACAACCCGAGCAATTTCAAGGGAGGGAGTTTACCAGTAGAAATAGTTTCCTGGGATGATGCCCAGATCTTCATACAAAAACTCAATCAGCTCTCCGGCAAACAGCGTTACCGCTTACCAACCGAGGAAGAATGGGAATATGCCTGCCGTGCAGGAACAACTTCGGAATACTACTTTGGCGATGATGTAAGCCGTTTAGGTGAATATGCCTGGTATGATGGCAATTCAGGCAAAACAACCCATCCTGTTGGGCAGAAAAAGCCGAACGAATGGGGGTTGTACGACATGGCCGGTAACGTCTGGGAATGGACGGATAGCTGGTATGACAGTAGTCGTTCGACCTGTGTGTTTCGTGGCGGGAGCTTTAGCGACGTCGCCGAGCTCTGTCGGACGGCTTTTCGTTACGACTTCACCCATCCCAACCGGAAATACTTCACCCCCAACCTCCGGAACTTCGGCATTGGCTTCCGCTTGGTCTTCGTCCCGTAGTCAGTTAGCAGCTCATTCCGGCTTTGCTTTTGAGAGGGCAGTACCAACATTTTGGTGAGCGGTGTTGAGGGACGAAACGCCGCCCGGCCGCAATCAGCCAGCAGCTCTTGCCTGCCATGCGCAAAAGCAAAGCGCCGCACTCCGCATGAAGGCTCCACTTGCGCAGCCCAGCCGCGCCTGCCTGCAACTAGCCCGCCGCTGCTGCCACAGCGAAAGTGTTAGACAATACTTTTCGTGTTAACCTAAACAAAATAGCTATGCGATTGTGTAGTTAACCAATGGGTTTTTAAATTGGACAAAGTATTTCGTAACTAACAAATGAATATTACGTTCTAAGTCCAAACCACTCAAGACTCAAATTGCAACAATATGATTTTTCTATTAAGGGTATAACTCATGATTTGTCGATTGCATACCCCAGTAATACCCCGTTTAACTCATTACAAGCCCTTGCAGTCGTTCACATTCATCAAACAGCTTAAGAGTTCGATGATGATTGTAATTATGTCGTCCGACAGTACAATCCGTCCATTATGAGTAATGAAGTAATCAAAAAGTTAGAAGCTAGCCGTAAGGAACTGCTTGATCTTGGTTTGCGCAATCCTTTGATCAGCCATTCATCCCGGGCCAAGCAGATAAAATTGATAGATGAGCTTTCGACTGAAATCTATCGTATGCTCGTTCTTGAAGGTAAAGAGCTGAGCTTTGATGCCTTGCCTGAAAAGGACGTTAATGACCAGATTACTACTGATACAGGTGAGGACATACTTTTTGATGCTGTCTACCAAAATGATTTTCTGGCTCAACCCGATGATGATTTAGTAAACAGGCAGATAGCAGCACGCCACCTTGACCGGAAGCTTCAAACCAATCTATCCTCGCAAAAACTGCAAACGAGGTTGCTTGCAATACACAATGATGCGCGTTCCTACATTGAAGAGCAAGGTGTAAATATTTTATTTCTTGTGCTTGGCTTTTTGCAATGGTACGAAGCTGACGCTTCGCAGGAACCGAGAAGGGCTCCACTCCTACTAATCCCTGTAGAACTAAAGCGGGCAAGCGCACAGGAGCGGTTTCAACTGTTTTATACTGGTGAAGAAATAGGTGACAACCTCTCACTTATTGAAAAGTTACGCTCTGAGTTCAATATTGTTCTACCAAGAATTCTTGAAACTGAGGAGCTGGATATCCAAAGCTATTACAACTCTGTCAATCAGGCCATCAAGAGCGAAAAACGCTGGAATGTAGTTTCCAACGATATGACGTTAGGCTTTTTCTCCTTCGGTAAATTCCTCATGTATAAAGACCTTGACCCTTCATCTTGGCCTGAGGAGAGTAAAGGTAACGGATTTTCAATTATAGAGTCGTTGTTGACGGACGGGTTCCGAGAGCAAGAGAGTATTCTTGATGATGAGACGCATATAGACGACATCCTTTCGCCTGCTGATGTTCACCAGGTTAAAGATGCTGATAGCACACAAATCCTGGCCATACTTGATGTTAATTCCGGGCGAAATATTGTCCTTCAAGGGCCCCCGGGAACCGGAAAATCACAGACCATTACAAATATTATTGCAGAATGCATAGGTAATGGCAAAAAAGTGCTTTTTGTGTCTGAAAAAATGGCAGCTCTCGATGTGGTTAAGCGACGCTTGGATGAAGTTGGTCTTGGTGATGCAGTTATGGAATTGCACAGCCATAAGACAAACAAGAAAAAAATTCTTGCTGAACTTGACCGCACACTGCACCAAGGTAGGCCTGTTGCTGTTAACCCAGTTGATGACATCAAAACACTTGAACAATTTCGGGATCAACTCAATGCGTATTGTAAAACCGTTAATAAGCCTATAGGCAAGACACACCTCAGCTTCATAAATGCCTTAGGTTTTGCCTTAAAAAACCAACCAGACACTCTTGATTTACCATCTTTTGATTTTGCCAAGATGCTTGAGTGGACAGAGTCTGATTATCGTAATGCACATCTTCAGGTAGATACTCTTGATCGACATCTGAGTGAAGCTGGCCCACCAGCAAATAATCCTTTCAAGTTAAGTGGTCTAACCGAAATACTTCCGTCTCAACGGCCGAAATTAGAACGTGCTCTTGTCGAAGGCATAGCGGAAACCGAGGCGTTGTTAAATACTGCGGTTGATTTAGCCAAAGCTATGGGCCTCCAGAAGCCAGATCACAGAGCGGATATTGGTATTATTTGTCGAGCTGCACGGAGGGCGATGGAAGCCCCACATATTGAGGGGTTAGCACTAACTTCTGGTGAATGGCAGGCAAGACGAGATGACATTTCAGAGCTGATTGCGGCGGGTAAGGCATTGAGTATAGCCCATTCGAAATATGATGAATGGCTAATTGATGAAGCGTGGTCACAAGATTTGGTCGGGCTAAGACAACTCTTTGTTACTACTGGAAAGAAATGGTGGCGCTTCTTTTCAAGCGATTACCGCCAAGCAAAGCAAAAGCTACAGGGCTATTGCCGCGAAACTCTTTCAAAAGATGTCGGCGAAACCATCCAGCTTGTTGATGCAATACTTGACAGCCAGAAGAATCAGAAATTATTTGCCGAACAGTCTGAATTTGGGTCAGCGCTATTCGGTGCACAATGGAAAAAAACAGAATCAGACTGGGAGGTACTTGAAAAACTTACTGAGTGGGTCGTTGTACTTTACCGGGATATGGGCAATGGAGTTGTTCCAGATGGTATTGTTAACTTTCTTTCCGGTTCGCCGAAAGTTGACGAACTCAAAGATAAAGTATTAACAGTTGAGTGCAACATTCAAAAGCATGAGCAAAGCCTCGCGCTTATTGAAAACCTCCTGCAGTTCAAGTTACACGATACCTTAAGGATCCACTGGGATCTGTCGCTTATAGAACAAGCAGCATCACTTACCAGCTTACTGAATAATATTGATCGCCTCTTTCAGCTCATTCGCTTCAATCAACTTGCTGGTGAAATGACTAAGAATGGACTTGATTTTGTAGTCTCAGCGGCAAGTACTTGGACTTTTGGTGAAGGGTCCTTAGTCAAAATGTTCAATTATAGCTGGTATAATGGTCTAGTTGAAAAGGCCTATCTTGAAAATCCCTGCATTAAATCGTTTGATCGTATACAACACGCACATGTGCAGGATGAGTTTATCCGCCTGGATCATCTCCTTTTCCGCCACAACCAGGCGCGCTTAGCTAGCCTCCATTGGAAATCCCTTCCAACATTGGATGGAGGTGGTGAGCTTCAGATCATCAGTAGCGAGATCAATAAAAAGAGACGGCATATGCCTATCCGTGGGTTGATGAACAAAGCTGGCCGAGCTGTTCAGGCAATTAAGCCGGTTTTTATGATGAGTCCAATGTCTATAGCTACCTACGTTCCACCAGGGTCAGTACACTTTGATCTCGTTGTATTTGATGAAGCGAGCCAGGTTAAACCAGTAGATGCATTTGGTGCCATAATGCGCGGGGATCAGACTGTGGTCGTAGGCGACAGTAAACAGTTGCCTCCTACCAGCTTCTTTGATAGTCTTATTGAGAGTGATGAAGAGGAAGATTTTGACAACATCGCTGACACAGAAAGCATTCTAAGCTTATTCCTTGGGAAGGGCGCACCTGAACGAATGCTGCGTTGGCATTATCGTAGTCGTCATGATTCACTGATCGCGGTTTCCAATAACGAATTTTATGATAATCGTCTTGTTGTATTCCCAAGTCCGGGCACAAATGCTACAGCTCGAGGACTCAAATTCCATCACCATCCAGACACAGCCTATGACAGGGGCAAAACGCGCTCTAATCCAGAAGAGGCAAAGGTTGTTGCAAAAGCAGTCCTTGCTCATGCCAAGTCATACCCTGATCTATCGCTTGGTGTTGTAGCTTTTAGTACCGCTCAGCGTGACGCCATTGAAAATCAGCTTGAAATCCTTCGCAGATACGATTCAAGTTGTGAGTCCTTCTTCTATGAACATCAACGAGAGCCTTTCTTCGTCAAAAATCTGGAAAACGTTCAGGGTGACGAGCGAGATGTCATCTTGATAAGCATAGGATATGGTAAAACCGCAGAAGGGTACATGACGATGAGTTTTGGTCCCCTGAATCGAGATGGTGGTGAGCGTCGACTGAACGTCCTTATCTCTCGAGCACGTCTTGCAATGGACGTATTCGCTAACTTCACTTCGAATGATATTGACCTTGCCCGAACTAACGCCCGCGGAATCGTAGCATTAAAGAATTTTCTAGCCTTTGCTCAATCAGGCATTCTTCCTCAGCCATACACTACAGACAAAGAGCCCGATTCTCCATTTGAAGAAGAAGTTATCAAGGCATTAACGCAAAACGGTATATCTATTGAGCCTCAAGTTGGGTCAGCTGGTTTCTTCATCGATATAGGTATAAATGCAAACGACAAGCCCGGTCAATATATACTTGGGATAGAGTGTGATGGAGCCACCTACCATAGTTCACGTTCTGCCAGAGATCGTGATCGCTTACGTCAGGAAGTCTTACAAGGTCTGGGCTGGCAGTTGCATCGGATATGGAGTACTGATTGGTATCGAAATCCAGTTGATGAGTTAGCACGCGCCTTAAACGCTATAGAAAAGGCGGAGTACAATTATAAAAACGATGTAGGGATTAGCCTCCAGAAAGTCACCCATGTGGAAAAGACTTTGGTTATACCCCGTGAAGTAATAACAGTGCGGGAAGAAGTTTTATTGCAGGCTTCCATTGCATACCAGCAAGCAGAACCAAAAATATATTTATCGAATACAGACCTCCATGAATTTACTCCGGCAGAGTTACTGCCCTATGTTTGTGAAGTCATTGCAATCGAGTCACCGGTACATACAACAGAAATTACCCGCTCTATTACGGAAGGTGCAGGTCTTAAGCGCGCAGGAGTAAGGATACAGGGAGCTGTTCTCATGTCAGTTATGTATGGCGTTCAACGGAATGAAATTATAAAAAAAGGTGAATTTTGCTGGCATCCCGAAATGAGCGAACCTAAAGTCCGAGATCGATCTCTGCTTGACGCCTCTTCAAGAAAATTTGATTTAGTCGCACCTGAAGAAATTAGCCAGGCTATTCTTCAACAGGTTAAAAGAGGGTTCTCACTTTCCCTCGATGATGCGGTATCAAATGCAGCCAGAGCACTAGGATTTCAGCGGGTTACTGCACAAGCGAAATACTTATTTGACCAGCAGCTTGATGGGTTGATACAATCTGAGGTGCTCATATTACGTAATGGCTTTGTTTCAGCTGCATAGCTAAGCTTGGTTGAGTTTGATATGACTTATTTCGCTTTTTATTAGGCTTTTAATCATAATTAGACCCGCCTTTAAATCATTTGGTATTCATGCGGTTGTCGCAAGTTTGCAGGTTTCAGTTAGGATTTATTTTGCAAGGATCGAAATGGCTTCGGCAAAAGCACCAGCAATATCATACCACGATATTTGCAATATTTCATTCAGGCCTGTCTGGCTGGATAAAGAAATCTCATCATAGAGACAGATAGGAAATGATCACGGTCGATAACGGCCATGAATTCATCGGCAAAGCACTTGATGTATGGGCGCATCATCATGGAGTCAAACTGGGATTCAATCGTTCGGGCAAACCGATCGGCAACACCTACATCGAAAGGTTTAACGGCAGGCTCAGGGATGAAGGCATATCGGTGAATTGGTTTCTTGACATGGAAGAAGTGAGGCGAAAAATTGAAGCCTGGCGGAAGGAATATAACGAGCTCAGACCCCACTCATCCTTGAGTGATCTGACACCCATGGAATTCATTGAAAAGTAACAAAATTGGCCGGCACAGTTAATGGGATTGACGCAACACCGTATCGAAGGCAGCCCATTTTGGCCGCTTAACTGGGTGAACAGCCTGCACCAATCATTTTTACTACTTCTTTCAAAGAATTTTCTAAGCCTTGATAATCATCTGGTAACGCCTGTAGATTATCCAAAATTCTCCAGATTGTTCTGTAGTCAACTTCCAATAAATACAATTTCTCACAACTCCAATTTATGTTACGAGCTTCATGTTGAAGCGAGATATATAACGCATTGAGAATTCCATTCAGGGTAGCAGCGTCATCTGTTTCAAATGCCACATCGTATGTTTTTAGATATATTAATTTCTGGTCTGGAGAGAACATTGTGGGGATTAAGAGTCTCGAACCACCCATGCCATCTATCACTTTGTTATATGTCTCAGTGCACATGTATTTATCCCAATCAAACGAACCCTTCTTTGTCATAATTTTCTCCTCCAGCTAATAATTAGGCTGATCCGCCTAAACCGCGGATTCTTGATAAATAACCCATATAAGATTATCAATGCAAAATATACTTCACCTCCACAATCTCTCAAAGCTTTCCAGATTTGATGCTGTAACGGTATGTTGAATGTTCCGGTGTCCAAGATAGTCCTGAATAAGCCGCGTGTCTGCACCTTGATCGGCCAAGGCAAAACCGCAAGCATGACGAAGCAATGCGGATGGTCGGCAAAAGAAAGTCCAGTCCAGCCTGTTCGCCGTAATTGCGGATCGCAAGCCAAGCCGTTTTCCGGCTTAACGCACTCCCTCGATAACTGAGAAAAAAATCCTCTTTGTCCGCTGTCATCTTTCAGCGAATCGTAAGCCATGCTTCGATGGTCTTGATTTCATCAGGCCGAAGCGGGTTTGTAGTGAACTGCCCTTTTTTCAAGAGGGAAACGTGCAAGACATTATTCTCAATATAATTGCAGGGCTGAAGCCTCGGTCATTCGTAAGCCGTGACGAAACATCATGCAATAAAAAAGCAACGGTCACGCGCTGCGTTGCATCCTCCCTTTGTAGCGTCGATCAGCCTGTCAACCTCGGCAGAAACAAGATGATTTCGTTCGATCATCATTTTGTATAGTTTTAGCCTTTTAAGACCTCAAAGAAAATAAGGGGTTACTGGCTTTTCACGAGCCAAAACTGGACATAATAATAGATTTTATCCTAGTGTTAGGGATGGATTTTTTCTGTGTCATACTGCCGCCTTTTTTGTCACATTTTTCTTCACTGGTTTGCGCGTTTCTATAATTAGTTAAATGTATCACTGTTTAGTAACCATCAATATTTTTACGGAATCACTTTCTATTAAGCGCTTAAACTTTGACAATAAAGCTATAATTCACTAAGTTATTACATTAAAATTAAAAATAGATTGATGCGTTGCTGGTAGTATATATAGCGGAATTTTCACTCTTCAATTACTTCGTCATTAAAAGACTTTATTCTAATTTCTGGAGTGCAAAATGCATGAAAAGAACATAACAACGCATGATAAGAACATAACTATTCACCTGCTTGAGTACTATTCTAATCTGGCCTCTCATCATCGTATAATGATGGTTGGATTTGCAAGCACTTATATCGGGATAAATCAAGCATTGCTCTTGATATCTGTTCAAAATATAAAATTTGTAACAATATGTGATCCTATGTTATTTTTAATCAGTGCAGCACTGTTGACAACTTTTATACTTGGCTCGACTTTACACCACGTAAGTCACTTTCTTTCGAATTCTGGGGTACGGTCTTTTTTGGCTGCGGATATGCACTATCAATTTCTTCCAGAAAATGAACAAAATATTGATCCATTTTCCAAATGGTTGATAAAATCGAGAGGGAATGTTAAACAAACATTAGCTGTTAGTTCAAGATCTGTTCTTATCTTGGGTGGCGTTTTTTTTGGGCTTATGATTATAAATGCAATAATTTTTGTTATATTCGCAAGAACATTGTTACCGAATAACGATTTTTATGCGATAAGTTTTTTTTCTGGTTGCATAATTACTTTGATTATATTGATTGGATCTTACTATAAAGATATTGAAGAGCATTATGAATATTCAAAGTTAGCGAACGCGGATCTTCAACTTATTATTAAGTCTGAAACACGTTCTGATGTACTTAAAGCGATTAGAAGTAGAAAATAGTTATACAAATACCTGAATTGAGCGAATCATCAACGATTAGTTGGAGTATTACAGAACTTAAGAGTCTATTTTTCTGGCCGTTAAGCGCTCGCTAAAAAGTCATTTCGTACTCCTTCTCGAAACCATCTAAACCTTAGCAGACATTTTCTTCAAAGGTTTTTTCATTTCTTGTCTTGAATTCCATTAATTATCCCGGTAGGAACAAGGGTTACCCCTCGCCCCCCAGACAGATCCGGACATAGAGAATTCCCGCATCCGGCTCCTAACTTGAGTATTTGACACAAAACCGTTGTTCCGGCCATGGATGAAGAATCTTAGGCCTTGGGACCCACCTTCAGCATGACCAACCACCAACCACAATACAGCAACCCGGCATAGTCGGGGATTTTATTAACGATCCACTGGTGTGAAGGTTTGTTTTGTTGTATTCAAAAGGATACATCATATTTTATGAATAATTTTAAACAAACTACCGATTTTGACTCATGGATAATTAATGAAAACTACAAGTATCCCATTTTTTTATCGCTGATTATCTCGACAACGAAGAAGTCATCGAAGGCTATCTTTCCGCTGCGGCTGAATCCGAGAATCCTGATGTATTTATTTCCGCTATAGGAGACGTTGCAAAGGCTCGCGGAATGACTCAAATAGCAAAAGAAACGGGGTTAGGCCGTGAAAGCCTCTATAAGGCATTAAGATTAGGGTCACACCCCCGGTTTGAAACCATCAAAACCGTTCTTCAAGCACTTGGAGTGAAGATTGTAGTGAAATCAAACCAGGCTTAAATAAGAGGCAGAGTGATGGAAGAGTAACAAGCGAGGATCCGTTTTTATTTCTTCCCAGCCCTCGATATCTTAGCTCCATCCAATCATTTGTGGCGGAGTGAGTGTGCCATCGTACAATGCCCAGGAGTCCACCACAGCCTTATATTTATTTTGAAAATTGTTAAAATAATCTCTTCTGGGATATTATGCCCACCCTGCTCTACACGTTCCGCCACTCGCGAAACAGCATAATCAGCTGAGTCCAACGAGAGAAACCATATTTTAACAATATATCCTTTAGATCTCCAATCTTTAATCCTTGGTAGATAGGTAAGACCGGATAGTGTTGTTTCAAAAGAAAAACTTTCCCCCTTTTGTGCGCACTCATCAATCTCCTTGAGCATAAGTCTCGCAGCCTTAAAGGCAGCAACTTCAGGATTAAAAGGCGAACCACAACCTCATGCGCTCAGCCTGCTCTTTTATATTATGCATGAATTTTAGACTAAAAATAGTACATTTCAGAAACAGGTTATTTAGAGTTGGCTTAACGGAGGTTGTATGTCTAAAGCAGATGAACTGAAAAAACATCTTCGACCGGGTCACGTTTACCGGCGTTCGGAGTTGACGAAATGGTCAAAATCCATAGATCGCCATCTGCAGCAGCTTGTCCAGGCAGGGGTTCTTCAAAAACTTTCCGGCGGGGTCTATTATTGCCCTCAAGCTACGGCATTTGGCAACCTCCCCCCTGATGATGAAACGCTGGTTCGAGCATTCCTTAAGGACGACCATTTCTATATCGCATCCCTGAACAGCTATAATTCGCTTGGAGTCGGCACAACGCA
>CAINOC010000060.1:0-20000 GCA_903851385.1 uncultured Chlorobiaceae bacterium
GTCGTGCTGATTCTTGCAGCGTTGCAGGCTACCTCTTTTGTCATTCCGTCCTTGATGAAACCAAGGAGTTTCGTTATGTGGTCATTATCCAGCTTCATAGAATAACATAAACAAAGAAAGAATAAAAAACGAAAGCCCGGCTTTTCAGGGCTGGGCTCTCGTTCATCGTGGTGTCGTTATGTTATCATCGAATCATCATCGTATCGTAAAGGTTTTCTCTGTTCGGGAGAGGAAGGGTGGCCATTTGCGGTTTGTGCCTTCGTATCGTGTTGCAAGTGCCGCCGTGTCGTACTCTGGTTCCGTGACCGCCCAGCTTGCCCCAGGTATGGTGCTGCAAAGCTCGTTTGCATAAGCCTCCATCGATGCGTCGGTGTTTCCCTTTGAAGGCAACGTAATGATCACCTTATGTGTTTTGATGCCGGTTTTCTGGAGTGCATGGGCATATTTTTCGGTGAGCAGTTCATGGTCGATCGTTAGCGGGTTGCGGGGGGTGGTAAAGTAGTAGCTGCCGTCATTGGTCTTGATCTTCTCTTTGCCGGTGAGCAGCAGTGCTGCTTTCATGCTTCCCCGAAGCCACTCAATGCCCCCTTTTATGCCTGTCTTGCGTGTCTTGTAGGTCTTCTCTTTCTCGTCGAGGTAGGCGACTTGCCCTTTCCAGTAATCGAGCAGGCCTTTACAGGCGTCAAGCTTTTTTTCAATCCTTCCTTCCACGTGTGCCAGCTGGTCACCGTATTCAGAGAGCCCGCCGCTTTCAATCAGCGCTTCTTCAATTTCCTGATAGTGCTTTATCAGATCGGCCAGCGACACCGGCTTTTCTTCGACTGCTTCAGTGATCAGCTCCCTGAGCGGGTTTTCAATTGCTTGTTCCATTGTGTTGCTCCTTCGCATTTTGGTGATAGAATGTTCAGCTCTTTTCAATCCGGTTGAGGGCTCAGACGGCCACTTTGCTGAACACTGTTTTTGATGTCAGCAACTCTTCAAGGTCACGGATTCTCGCTCTTAGTATTTCACACTCTGTGCAGGGCTGGTGCAGTGGGTCGGTAGCGTTGAGGTAGCGTGTCTCGTTGTAGTAGCTTGATTTCAGCGGGTCGCTTGCGTTATATATCCATCGATTGAGTGTAAATCGTGCTACCATGTTGAGCAGATAGAGTTCTTCACACATCCATTTTTCATCAGTCGTGAGGTGTTGCCCCTTCAGCCCTTCGAGAAGCGCAATGTATTTTGGTGGCGATTGCCTGAGCTGTTTCTTTGTCCAGGCGGCATTGATTTGATCTGAGATGGTCATGGCGTTTATGTTTATTATTCTTTTTATAAAGCCTTCCACTCAAATATACTATTTATTTTATACTTTTATACTCTTTCTTATTCTTTATTTGTTTTTGCTTGTCTTTTTTTATGTCCCAAAAATTGTCAACTGCCTGCTGCCAGCTTTCTTTCTTATCTCAGCACTTGGAACTCAGCACTTTCTTTCCTGCGTCTTCATTACCCTGCCAAGCAGCTCTCTGGTGGCCAAAATATCGCTCAATGCATCATGTGCCTCCAGAGCAATGCCGTATGCAGTGCAGACCGTCTGCAGCTTGTAATCAGGCAAAGCGATGGTCCCGAGAAAATCCCAGACTCGCAGCAACGGGAGCGGATCGAGCATCTTCCAGTTCTGATAGCTGCCTGTTCCATACTGGTTGCCATGGTGGCGGAACCATGCATCAAGGAAGCTCATGTCAAATGTGACATTGTAGCCCGCAGGGTAGGCCTTGTCGGTTTTATCGAATTTGGCGATGTGCCGGTCGAGAAATTTCAGAAACTCACGATAGGAATCTGAGCTGCTTGTTCTCTTTTTAAGCTCTTCCGGATCGGTGCCGCTTACCTTGAGCGCTTCCGGATTAATTAGTGCTCCTTCATGCGGCTGGAATTTCATGTTGAAGGTTTCCACAATCTCGCCCCCGATTTCCATCAGTGCGGCAAGCTGTATTATGCCGTGTTTGCCTGCGTCAAGTCCGGTGGTTTCAGTGTCGAAGTAGAGCACTTTTTTAAAGAGTGACTGGGTCATGGTTTGGTTCCTTTTTTATAGGTGTCCGATTTGTCCAGTTTTGACGGTTTATTGCAGTAATGTCTGTCAAATATAGCCTTTGTATTTGCTTCCCGAGCCTCCTTCGTTGAGGCTTTCCATACGCTGTCTTTTTCCTCTTTTCCGAGTCCGTTGAAGTATTCCAGCCGAGCCATTTCGGGCAGCTCTTCCCACTCCAGAAGCATGTATGCCTCTTCCTTATGCGGCTCAAAGAAGAGCGGCCACATGCCGAGGCAGATCGCTGCACGGAGCGCGCCGGTTGTCAGGCGGCTGGAGCAGGGGAGCGCATTCAGTTCTTCATCGTTGCGGAGCAGCTCGCTGGCGGCGTTGTTTACTCCGATCATCTTCTGGCGCAGGTCGTCAAGCATCTGGCGTGCATCGGCTTTGTCCGGCAGGGGAGAGAAGAGGGTGTGCTGAAACTTGGTCTCTTCGGCCATGCGGTACCAGGCATCAAGCTCAGCCACTGTGATTCTCATCCGGTGCAGCATGTCGGTTATGCCGAGGTCGGTCAGGGTTCCGGGTGCACGGCCGTTCTCTTTTTCCAGTGCCTTGCTGTAAGTTTTTCCCTTGATGACCTGCATCGTTCGAATGGCGCGTTCAATGTCGACCGTCGTGGCTGGTGTGGTGAGTTTTCTGGCCATTGCCATGGCGTCAGCGATGTTGCCAGCAAGGGTGCGTATAGCGTTTTCAAGAATGGGATTCGAGCCAGCTGAGATTGTCAGCCCCGTGATGGTTTGCGCCATTGACCGTTTGAGTTGTTGCGTCATGGTTCTGTTGGTTATCCTGATGTTTGAAATGCCAGTGGAAACTTTGCCAGTTCGATATCCGTGAAACCAGTAGCGCTTCCGATGCTAGGGTTTCATCGCCGTTGCTCAGTTTGTAGAGATAGCCGAGCGCCTCTTCGGCCACCAGCTGGGTGCGGTATGGCGCTTTTTTGTTCCGGCACCACTCGTGCCACTCGCCTGAGCAAAAAGCTGCGGTAAAGCCGGGGTTTATAAACGCCTGATCGGTCGAGAAATCAGTTGGCGGCTCTTTTTTTCGCCGGTTGCGTTGCTTTGAGGGTTTCCTTTCACCGCTCCCAAGCTCCTCTTCCATAATCGGGTAAAGGTCGGTCTCTCTTTTTCCTTTTTCTCTCTCTTCTTCTTTACCTTCTTTCCTTCTTGTTTGTGGTCGCTCGCTGGTCGCTGGTGTGCCGTTTGGTTGGCCGTTCTGTTGGTCGTTTCTGTCTGTGCGGTCTTGGTAGGTGTCATAATTCAATACGGTTATCAGGGTATATTGGCTGGTCGTTGTGATGGCGATTTCCTTGGTCGTTTTCAGTCGTTCAAGGCAGGTGCGGCAGGCGCGTTCCGATATGCCGGTCTGCAGTGAGAGGGCGTGCCGTCCGGTAATAAGCTGGCCCCTTTGCAGCTCTACTCCCTTCCATCGTCCCGGCTGCCGGTTTGCCATCACGATCAGATGCACCAGCATGTGGACCATCGGCGATTCCTTGTACCACTCCCATGCGGTCAGACGCCGGTAGAGTTTTATGTAGCCGGTGACGATATCTGTCATCCCTGCAGCCTTATTTCCACTCGCGGGGTCTTGTTGTCCACTTCGTAGGGTTCGAAGACCGGCAGCAGCTGGTCTGCAGAGTCGTCAGAGAGCAGGTTTGATTTTACCATGCAGTCAAAAAGATTCTGGCAGATGTTGGTGTAGTCAAACCGCTGGCGGGTGCGCCGGTAAATCTTGATATAGAGACGCAGCGGCAAAGGCATGCTTTTAGCTTCACGGCGGAAAGAGGCGCAGAATGCCGGGTTAGTGGCAAAGAGCTGGAGCAGTCGCTTTTCATGGTCGCGTGCTCTTGGGCTCTTGATCACCTTTTTTATGGTCTTGCCTGAAGGGTCTTTGTAGATGAGCGGAAGCCGGGAGTTCTTCGAACTGTAAAGTTCTCCCGGTATGATAAAGGTGTTCGGTTCATCACTCATCGTCCAAGCAGGGTGATCTTGCCTTTATGCCGCTCGTCACCGCTCGTTTCGTCATTGAACATGCTCTCCTGAGCCTCTCCGATCTCCATCGGGCGCGTCATCACCAGTTCGCCGGTATCGTCCCGCACGGCGTCCACCGTTCGTAGTGCATAGTTTTTTACGAGGCGGCACTCGATGCTTCTCGTTTCAAAGCCATTCTGCAGTGCGGCTGAGAGTGTCAAGGCCTCAAGGTTGTGGGTATCGATCTTCGTTTTGTAGGCAGAGGCTTTTTCTTTCTTCTCGTCGCTGAGCAGTTCGGCACTCCGGACGTGCAGGGCAAGCTCGCTGCCCCGCTCTATCTTCTCCTCTTCGGTGAGGAAGCACTTCACTTCCATCATCACCAGTTCATCAGGTTTGTTCATCGGTGCGGCGCTCCTGTTTTTAGGCTGTTGTTAAAATGGCAGGTCGTTGTACTCATGCTGCTGCTGCACAGCCTCCACATGGTCGGGCTCCTGGAATATCCTTGGCCGGTGTCCCTGCAGAAAAGCGTTAACTGAGTCAATCATGGCGCTGCACTCGTCAGCCGTCAGGCCGCCTTGTATGGAGTTCTCAATCTGGCTTGCTTCTGGTTCGCTCACCTTTGGTCGTCCGGAGAGGTCACGGAGGTACTGCAGCGATTTGGAGGAAGCTGGCCGGTCGTTTGGCTGCTGGCTGGCACGGTTGTAGCCGTTTTGCTGCTGCTGCTGTTGTGGAGCTACCGGCGGGCGGTGCTCCTGAGGCTGGCGCGGGCGTTCGGTGTAGCCGTTCTGGTCGCTCTGGGCAGGTCTTTGTTCGTTGTGCTGCTGGTAGCCGTGCGCCTGCGGCTCGGGCGTTGTTGCATCGGCATCTTCGATATCAACGGTCGGTATCATGAAGATCTGAAGTATTGCGGCTTTGTGCGCCATGCTCATCGCCTTGTTGCTTGCCTTGTCGCTGGAGTCCATCGCCTGACCCATGGTTTCGGTCTCAATTGAGCTTCCGTCGATCGCGGTAAAGCGGTATTTCACCTGCAGGGTAAACTCGATCATGATGGTGCCGTTCTTGTTCGTCCAGACCTCACGGTTTTTGTTGAGGATTTCCGATGTGGTGAATACCTGGTGTTTGACAAAGAGCGGGTGCAGTGAGTTGTAGACATCGTCAATGCCACGGAAGCGGTAACGTTGTTCCTGATTCTGGTTGTTCTTTCCTATGGCCGGAACCTCTGCCATGATTGCGGCGATTCGCTCGTAAATAAGCGGTTGCCCTGTTGTGGTTTTGTTCTCCATTGTTTTGGTCGTTATGGTTTATGAAAGCTGCTTCGCGGTTATAATCAGGTGATGTTTTTTTGCCTTGTGGATGTAGTCCAGAATTTCCTCACGAACAAAGAAGAGGTGAGCCCCGATCTTGCGGTATGGCAGCATCCCTTTGTGCACCCTGTTGTATACAGCCCCGTTGGTGACTTTGCGGCCCTCGATTGCGGTCAGAAATTCTGCACAGATGGTGACTCCCATCGGGGTTGCTGCTTCGGTCTCTTCAGGGCGTTTGACAAATGCATCGAACTTGCGCGAAAGCTCGGCAAGCATGGCAGGTAATTGTTCAAAAGTTGGGCCCGTGAAATTTTCATTATCTTTATTCATCTTTTATTATCTTTATTTAATTTATACGATACACGGACATAATTTATATTACTCTTTCTTATTCTATTATACAAGTAAAAGGAGAAAAATAAACAATGATAAATAAAGAAAGTACGCCGGGCGATCGGCTCAGGGAAGAGTTGACCAGGGTATTCGGTGGCTTGACAGACGCAGCTGTAGCAATCAAGGTGCAAAGTGGGTCTTATTTCAGGCCTTATCTGAAGAATACCAACGGTATCGGGATGAAACTGCAGAAAAAACTCGCAGGTGTCGGTCTTGATGTCGACTACATTATGAATGGGGTGAGGGGAGAAGACGCCAAGGAGTTATCCGACTTTGACGATGTTATGATGAGGAAATATGAGGATTTGCGGTACCGCTCTGATCAGTTGAATAAAGACATAGTGGAGTTTGGTGAGCTACTAATCAAGCGCAATAAGAAAAAGAAGTGAGGTTGAGTGCCGGGGTTGGTATCCTTGGTGGTAACAACCCCGCCTCAATGCAATCAATTCTTTTATCCCCCCATACTGAGTATGGTCCTGTTCAGTTGCTTGTTCCGCTCGTAGAACATGTTCGTAAGTTCCTGATGATCTATGATCATCGCCTGCAAATCGTCAATAAAAGACTTGAGTTTTTCGGTCCTGTCTGGGTGGTGCTCGGCGAAGCTCTGCAGGATTTCTTGAATCATGTGAATGTTGTTGGCAGGGTAGGGGATTGGCGTTTGCATATTGTACTTATTTTCGTTTGAAAACAGAGGCAATTATAGAGTAATACTAATATTCTCCACCGCCAACTTTTATTATTCTATATTATTTATTTTTCTTCTTTTATATCCTCTTCCATGTCAAGAGTTATGGCATCAGCGGCAACCCTTCGGCTTTCATTGACCACATGGGCATAGATCATGGTAGTTTTCATGTCGGCGTGCCCCAGCATTTCGCTCAGGGTCTTGATATTCGTATTTGCCAGGAGCTGCAGCGTGGCGAAGGTGTGGCGCATGGTGTGAAAGGTCACATGTTTTTCAATACCGGCAGCAGCAATCCATTTTTTGAAATAAGCACTTTCGGAACATTTGTGGATGACGCGAAGATTTGGAAAAATAGTTCCGGTGCTCCTCTTGCCAAGAAGCTTCAGCGCCTGTGCGGAGAGAGGGAGGTAGTTGACCGCTTTAGTTTTGCGTTGTGTAAAATGAATATGAGGGCCAGTGGCTTCTATAATAATATCCTCCCAGGTCATGGCCTCGATATCTGAAAGGCGCATACCGGTAAGAGCTGAAAAAAGTGCAGCTTTTTTAATGATCTCTTTCTTGCAGGGTGCTTTATACAGGAGGTTTAACTCTTCGAGTGTGAGATAGATGATTTTTGTCCGCTGCTGAGGAATTCCTTTTACATGATCGGTAAGCTTCACTTTCATGAGATCATGCCGGTAAGCATAGTTCAGTGCTGTGCGAAAGTTTGCAAAGAGCACATTCGCCGAGTTAATGGCATATTTATCTATCAGGTAAGAGCGGAATTCTTCAAGAAGTTTTTTATCTATTTGAGAAAAGTAAAATGGTTGATCAGGTTGTAATTTTAATAAAACTTTTAAGTTTTGAAGAGTGTTAATCCATGATCGAGCCTGTGAAATACTATAGTTTTTACTCTTGCCTAACTTTATATAAAAAGGGATGAAATCTACAGGCTTTGTACTCACCATAAAATCATACCGACCTGCATGCAGTTGTAATTGAGTTTTTGCAAGGATGGCATTGGCAAGTGCCATGGTCTCCTTGTTCTCCAGCCGTGCCTCGCTGCTTTTTGGGTTGACATGCAATGACATCCCAAGATTGATAAACCTGGTAGATTTGCCAGTTTCAGGGTGTGGTGCCGGAGGGTAAATATCAAGGCGTAAGGAATAACGGGTGCCGTTATCGATCAGGCGTTTTCTGAGTGTCGCTTTCATCGTTGCACAGGAAAAAAGGTTTAAAGGATACGGTCACGGCACCCACCCAGAACAACTTTTTCATGATCTCGTGGAACAACTGTGGAACAAAAAGTAGCGAATTTGAGCGTAGAAAAGAAATATAAAGAAAGAGGGTTTGTCCTCAAATGCAGTGTTGGCGTAGGTTTATAGGTTTAACGTTTTGCTGGCTTTATCATAGGGAAACTATTATGCATAATAGCCTGTTCAGTAACAGGTTATGCCCCTTTTAATTCATGCAATGTTTTTTTCATTTCAACTGAAATAGCGTATGCAAGGTCATATTGTTATTACCGGAGCTACCGGCGTTATAGGCGCTGAACTTGTCCTGAAGCTGATGAATCGGGGTGAAAAAGTTGTTCTGTTCTCCCGCTCTCCGGAGAACGCAGCACGGAAAATACCGGGCGCTGCTGGTTATGTCAAGTGGTACCCGTATATGGAAAGCGGTGAGTGGACGGGCTTTATAAATGGCGCAAAAGCTGTCATTCATCTCGCAGGAAAGCCCCTCCTTGAAAGCCGCTGGAATGAAGCTCACAAGGAAGAGTGCTATAATTCAAGAATTCTCGGTACACGGCACATGGTATCGGCGATTGCCGGTGCGACAGAAAAGCCGCAGGTTTTTATTTCTGCATCTGCTATTGGCTACTATGGCTCGTTTGATTGCTGTAGTGATTCTCCGGATATTGTGGAGTCCGGCTCTAAAGGCATGGATTTTCTTGCGAAAATCTGTATCGATTGGGAAAAGGAGGCGCTTGAAGCTGAAGCGACAGGCGTGCGGCTTGTGCTTTTGAGAACCGGTATTGTGCTGTCAACAAAAGGGGGGATGCTGCAGAAAATGCTTGCACCCTTTAACTTTTTTCTTGGTGGACCTATTGGTTCCGGTTTGCAGTGTATCTCCTGGATTCATCTTGACGACGAGATTGCCAGCATTCTTGAAGCGCTCGATAATCCTTCATACAGAGGCCCGATCAATGCTGTCAGCCCTGAACCTGTTTCCATGAAAGATTTTGCCGATCGACTTGGTGAGGCTCTTGGCCGGCCATCCATGTTGCCGGTGCCGAAACTTGCCGTTCAGCTTCTTATGGGTGAAGGTGCAGAGTACGCTGTGAAAGGGCAGAAAGTAAAGCCCGGCTTCCTGCAGTCTCACAAATTTTCTTTCAAGTATTCGCATTTGCCAGAAGCACTTGCAGATCTTGTGAAAAACAATAAATAAAATACTTGACGAACAAACCTTGCTGTACAGATTCTCCAGGATGAAGTCGAACACGAAAAGGATCTGCAGGCTCTTCTCGAAAATCTTGGTGTTTTTCTCGTTAAGTAATAACAGCTGTTTAACTTCTCCCAAATACCGACAAAGCCAGACAGAGCTCGCTTTCTGTCTGGCTTTGCATAGAATAACTGAAAAGCTTAGTAACGCTCTCTTCTTTCCGGTCTTTCTTCGCGAGGTCTCGCTTCGTTTACTTTTATAGTGCGGCCTTTCAAATCTTTGTCATTCATTGATTCGATGGCTTCACGCGCTTCACTTTCATTTGGCATGTCAACAAATCCGAACCCTTTTGAACGTCCTGAAAATTTGTCGTTTATGATGTTCGCGCTGTCGACCTGTCCGAATTGGGAGAAGGCATCACGAAGATCATCTTCAGTAACAGTGTAAGGCAAATTACCAATGTAAATATTCATTGTTAGTCTCAGTAAGCATGTGCATTGATAGAAAGAAGCGCCGACAGGTAACCAAAGCACAAATTACCTGCATAGCGATCAGACAACCATTGGCTGATTTCTGTGGGTAATTTATCGTAATTAATGGTTGTTTTCAAAAATAAAATACTCTCAAATAATAAATTTATACGCCTTGCAGAGGCATTGACCGATCCTCGTTATTCTATATAAAGCGATACGTTCCCGCTTGAATCCGCAAGAAAGTGTCGCGACATTTGTTTCCTTTCTCCTGCACCACTTTTTACAGCATCCCTGGCAATTATCTCCAGGCTGTTTCTGTAAAAGCCCTAAGGTAGCCCACGTTATAATTACTGATAATTCTACATTTGCGTAATAAAAGCTGACGAATTTTTGGTTTTAGTTAATAAAATAACTACATATACGTAGTTCTCGTTAATAATTTAGGTTGATTTAATTTCATTTAATCTATTCATGAGTAAAAAAATTTTAACATCGATGCTTTTCCTGTCGGCTGCATCGTTGTTTCAGCAAGGAACAGCACATGCCGCTTCGGCAGTTGTTACCGATACAGGTACTACGGCATGGATGTTGACCTCTACAGCACTTGTTCTTCTTATGGTTCCAGGCCTCGCCATGTTTTATGGCGGACTTGTCAGAACGAAAAATGTTCTTGGAACCATGATGCATAGTTATTCAGCAATGGTGATTATTGGTGTTCTCTGGCCGCTGATTGGTTATGCTCTGAGTTTCGGTCATGGGATTCTCGGTGGGTTTATAGGATGGGACAGCAGGTATTTCATGCTGCAGGGCATTGATGACGCTATAATGCCTACGCATATCCCTGAGTATGTGTTTGCGATGTTTCAAGGTAAATTTGCCATTATTACTCCTGCTCTGATTGCGGGAGCATTTGCTGAAAGGGTTAATTTCAAAGGTTATGCGGTCTTTATTGCCCTTTGGAGCATTTTTGTTTACAGTCCGATTTGTCATTGGGTATGGGCTGCAGACGGGTTTCTTTTCAATCTTGGAGCAGCAGGAGCCATCGACTTTGCCGGTGGCACTGTTGTTCATATCTCTTCCGGCATTACTGCGCTTGTAGCAGCACTCTACCTTGGCAAAAGACGTGCCTACCCGAATAACGTTATGCATCCCAACAATCTGGTAATGACCCTGACTGGCGCCGGTCTACTTTGGGTTGGATGGTTCGGGTTCAATGCCGGCAGTGCAATTGCCAGCGATCTGGCGACCGCACGAGCACTTACGGTCACTCAGGTAGCAGCGGCTGCAGGGGCGTTTACCTGGATGATCATTGAAATGTTCCACCATGGCAAAGCCACCAGTCTCGGTGTCGCATCTGGGATTTTGGCAGGACTTGTTGCCATTACACCTGCAGCTGGAGTTGTACAGCCCTCAGGTGCTTTTGCGCTTGGTGCGCTCGCCGCTCTATTCTGTTATACAGCAATCCTGATTAAAAGCAAGCTTGGTTACGATGATAGTCTTGATGCATTCGGTGTCCATGGTGTTGGCGGAATTGTTGGCGCCCTTGCCTTGGTATTTTTTATCCGTCCTGCATGGATGGCAGATGCCGCGGTAAAAGCTGGAGGAAGCTGGACGGTATGGCAGCAGCTTGGTGTTCAGGCTACGGCGGTAGGTGTGACCATTGTATATGCCGGGCTGATTTCATTCATTCTCCTCTTTTTGGTAGAAAAAACAATTGGTCTTCGTATAAACGAAAATGATGAAATGTCCGGCCTTGATCACAGCATGCATGGCGAGCATGGATATGGTCTTATCAACCTTAATTAAATCTTTGCAATGAAACTGATAACAGCAATTATTCAGCCGGACAGGCTCGATCATGTTCGCGAAGCCTTGATTCAGGCTGATATAACCAGAATTACCGTCAGTCGCGTAACCGGTCATGGCCGGCAGGAGGATATTGAAATCTACAGAGGGCAGAAAATTGCACCCAATCTTATTCCGAAAATAAGAATTGATATTGCAGTCAATAACGAATTTGTCGATATCACTGTTGACACCATTATTCAGGCAGCAAGTCATGGTGTTGGAGAGATTGGCGATGGAAAGATATTTATTACCCCGCTTGAAGAGTGCATCCGGATAAGAACCAGAGAACGAGGCGGCACAGCGATATAACAACTGTTTCCCGGTCACAGGGGCCGAAAAATCATTCCGGCCCCCTGTTCTTACTGACTACTTGTCGATGAGGGAGTTGCTGGTGCCGGTAGAGAAGGGAATGGTATCTGCTTCCATTCAGGAACATAGGTGTTCAGCCAGTTTTCGGCGTTAGTGTCGCCAAGTTTTGCTGCCTGACGGAAGTCATCAAGACGTCCAGATAAGTCGCCGGTTTTGCTTTTTGCGATCCCCCTGTGAAAAAACGCAGCTGCCAATTTTTTGTCAAGCTCAATGGCGAGGGAAAAATCCGAAATAGCTTCTGCATAATCGCCACTCATGTTTTTCACCACCCCCCGGTTATAATATCCAACCGCCTTAAAATATGGCTCTCCACAGTTTATGACCATGGTGTAATCGTTAATGGCCAGAGCATATTTTTTCAGTTGCTGTTCTGCTACGCCCCTCATCTGGTAGGCCATTGCAAACGCAGGGTTTTTATCAATTGCTTTTGAATACAATTTCAATGCACCTGAAAGATCGCCATGAAGGTGTTTTTCATATCCATCGTTGAAATTGCTGTTGGAAGATTCCGCCAGGGCAATGCTGATGCCGAGCAGCATAAATGCGGAAGAAATGGTGATACAACACAAAATCCTTGTCATGGATGCCCGGCTCAAAAGTCTATAAGGAATAAAACATGAATAAAGCGTGATGTTTTAATATAGTTTTCCCTTCATAAGTTGTTCCTCTTTTTTATGTGTTGACGAATGACCGGCCATCACTGATGTTTATTTGCACAAGTTATTCTGCTTTTTCTATCTTGACTTTATAGTCGATATTGTCAACGCACCCTACCGTTAATGTTCAGGATCAGCCTCGAAGAATTTGAAGGGCCGCTTGATTTGCTGCTTTTTTTTATCAGGCGCGATGAACTCGATATTTATAATATTCCGATCGCTAAAATTACCGCTGATTTTATTGGCTACATCCATGATGTCAGAAACCTGAATCTTGAGGTTGCAGCGGAATTTATTTATATGGCCTCCATGCTGATGAGCATTAAGGCGAAAATGCTGCTTCCGCGAGCAACAATGGATGGAATAGATACGGACGAGTTTGATCCTCGAACAGAACTTGTCCAGCGGTTGCTGGAATATAAACGGATTAAGGAGGCTTCAGTTGCCATGAACCAGCTTGCTGAAGTTCGTGGAAACCTTTTTTGCCGTGGTTTTTTTGAAGAATTCGAGCCCGAGACCATCGACGAACTTGATGAACCAGTCAATCGCCCAACGCTCTACCATCTCATGCATGCCTATAAAACCGTTCTTGAAAACATTCCCCGACCCATGACTCGCAATGTCCAAGATGCTCCGGTAACGGTGGAAGAGCAGACACTCCTTATTTTATCACGACTTACGGATCATGTGCCGCTTTCTTTTCTTTCTGTGCTCGAGGGAGTTACTGAGCGCCTCATTCTTGTGGTTACGTTCCTTGCAGTGCTTGAGTTGTGTAAAAACCAAAAAATTATTGTACTGGTAAAGGATGGTCACGACGATTTCTGGATTACAACGAGAACAGTGTTGAGCCCTCGATAATAATCTTTTAATTCTTTAGTGCTATGCCTGAAATTGTACCCTTTAAGGGGATTCTCTATAACAGCGAATTGCGCTTTAAAGCCTCAGGGCTTATTTGTCCGCCTTACGATGTTATATCAGAAGAACTGCAGCAGCAACTCTATCGGAGCTCACCGTTCAACGCAATACGGCTTGAACTTCCCTTGGAGTCTGATCCCTATACCGCAGCGGCATCGCGCCTCCGAGAGTGGTTGCATGACGGTGAACTAAAGAAAGACCCTGTCCCGGCAATCTATCCATATTTTCAGACATTTAAGGATTCCGAAGGAAATACGCATACCCGGAGTGGCTGTTTCGCTGCTATGAGGCTGTATGAATTTGCCGAAAAAAAGGTTCTTCCGCATGAAAAGACCCTTTCAGGTCCTAAAGCTGACCGATTAAACCTGTTCAGAAAAACCAAAACCAATATCAGCAGTATTTTTGGCCTCTATGCTGACGCGAGTAAAGCCGCAGATGATTTGTTGAAAGCATTTGCCGAAACCCATGAGCCAATTGTTGATGCACTGTTCCAAGGCGTGAAAAACCAGATGTGGCGGATCACCGATACTCAGCTGATCAACCAGATTCAGAACTCCCTCATGGAACGCTCTGTCTATATTGCTGATGGTCACCACCGCTACGAGACCGGGGTGAACTATCGCAATGAATGTGCTGCTGCGAACTACGAACATACCGGCCAGGAAGCGTATAATTTTATTCTGGTCTATCTGGCGAATATTTATGATGAAGGGCTGCTTATTTTTCCGATTCATCGTCTGGTGCATAGTTTGGAAGGGTTTGACGCTGCGGGTTTAAAACGAAGGCTTCAAGAGTTTTTTGCTGTTACCGAACTGCATGACAGAGCCGCTCTGAAAGCCTTTCTCGACTGTGAGCCGTCAACTTACGCGTATGGAGTGGTAACCTCCGGCAATGTTTACGGTATATCACTGAAAACTGATCCCTCTCCTCTGCTTGATTCTTCGCGGCCAGAAGCACTGAAACGTCTTGGTCTGGTACTTTTGCACGATCTCGTTCTGGGTCGCCTGCTTGGTATTTCCCAGGAAGCTATGGCAAAACAATCTAATCTGCTCTATGTGAAGGACGACAGGGAGGTTTTCGAATCTGTCGCATCAGGTCAGGTACAAGTCGGATTTGTCGTAAAACCGACAACCGTTGAGCAGGTTCTTGCCGTTTCTGAAACAGGGGAGGTCATGCCGCAGAAATCGACGTTTTTCTATCCTAAAATCATGACAGGCCTTCTGTTTAATCCGCTGGAATAAAACCCCTATGACTGAAGAGTATCTCTCTACCTCTGCTGAAGAGACCCGGGGGTATGGCCGGCAGTTTGCTTCGGGGTTGCACGATGGTGACATTGTCTCTCTTACCGGCCAGCTTGGCGCAGGTAAAACGGAGTTCATGAGAGGCATTACAGACTTTTTTAACTGTTCCGACCAGCTATCGAGTCCGACGTTTCCAATATTAAATATCTATCAGGGTTCGCTCTTTGGCGCCGAGGTCACGCTGCATCATTTTGATCTTTACAGAATCAAGACACCCCATGAGCTTGAAGCTATCGGATTCGATGAATATCTTTCCAGCGGATATCTTTCTGTCGTGGAGTGGGGCGACCTCTTTGCCGAGTACGCTTCCCTCTATTCTGTAACAGTATCTCTTGAATATACAGGGGATAACCACCGACGAATTATTATTAATCATTCGACTTCATGAATATTCTTGCCATAGAGTGCACTCATGTAGCACTAAGTGCTGCTGTAAAGAAAGATGATATCATTACCGAGCTGAAGAGTGCCGATTGGCGTAAGGCCGCTGAGGCGCTTGTACCGCTTATCGAGGACGTCATGGCAAAAAGCGGCCTTGAAAAGCATGAGTTGGACTACATTGCGATTTCATCCGGTCCGGGCTCTTTTACCTCTTTGCGTATTGGGATGTCTGTTGCTAAAGGAATTGCCTATGGAGTTGGAATACCGCTGATTGCGGTTCCTACAATGCCGGCAATGGCAGCATCTTTCCAGGCAGGAAAGGGTAAGGTTATGGCTGTTATTCAGGCCCGAAAGGGGGAGTACTATTTTGCCGTCTACAGTTCTGAAGAGCTCTCTTCAGGTGTATGGCATGATGAGGTTCTCAGAGGCTCAGCCTCGGATGTTGCTGGTGCAGCTCAAGGGTCTGCGGTGGTTGGTCGTCAGCTTGATGAACTGCGGCCTTCGCTTGCTGCCTGCGGGTCAGCCTTTGCTGAAGCCGATTTCTTTTTAGCCAGTTCCCTTTTCCCGGCAGCCGCAAGGCTTTATGGGGCAGCAGATGCCGTAGGGCTTGATCGGATAATCCCCGACTACCGGCAAATGTTTATTCCCCATGTTTGAGTCTTTTCCCCTAACGACTTTCAGCGTAGCAGGTTACAAGCCGCTGAAATTACGTCCAAATTATCGTATATTACAGCTCATGTCTTCCCCAAATTCAGGCATAAAACCATGCCATTGGTATGAGACTATAACACCGATACTATAATCTGTATACAGCTATGCCCAAAAAATCACATTGGCCTAAAACCATAAAAAATGCAACAGAACGCATCATTGCCCAGATGAGCGAAGAAGAAAAGCGAACACTTCGAGGGACTAACAAAGAGGAGTTGGCGAAATTCAATTTTGGTATGGGAGTATACATCCGCAACAAATTCGGCCTGTTTGACGGCAATGATGCCTTGATGAAAGCATGCGCTCTCAGTCAGCACGGGGAGGTCTACAATATATTTTACGGTGACGACCCGGATAGTGCAGCAGGGGTTATCATTGAAGCGGTTTGGAAAGAACTAAAAAGTGCCGCCTGATGATGGCCTTCCGGGGAGACCCGCCTGATTTCAGTTCCGATTACTGCGGATTGAAGTTGGCGGGCTGGCCTGCGGTCATACCTGCCAATTGCGGGCATGATTCACGGCTTTTTTTTGCGTCCGAGAGCAGGCTTTTTTGTATGTTCATGTGATGTTATTATTGCTGTTTTGTTATGTGGCGGCGATAAGTTGTTATAAAATTATAGTCTAACTATGAAGAACGGAGGTTTATGAGTAATCTGAAAAAGGAAGATACCTATACAGCAGGCAAAGGAAAAGAGGTGGAAATCAGTGAATTGCTGGCGAAGAGAAGTGCCGAACTGGTGCTGGAGAAAAAGTGTGAAGATATTAAAATCCTTGATTTGAGGGGAGTGACATCGGTCACCGATTTTTTTGTGATTGCGACAGCTGATTCCGATCGAAAGGCAAAGGCGGCAGCTGAGCACGTAATCGATGAGCTTAAGGAGGATGGGGAGCGCCCAATGCATATCGAAGGCATGGATTCCATGCACTGGATCCTGTTGGATTATGTTGATGTTGTTGTGCATATTTTTATGCCTGATGAACGCCGTTTTTATGACTTGGAATCACTCTGGTCCGACGCACCGGTAATTACGGTAAGTTGATATTTTGAGCGATAATCTGCGCTTTTCCTTTCATCTATGCTTAATCCGTCGGTAAGAATTTCGGCGGATATTTTCTACATTACCCCGTTGAGTTATTTATATCAATTATCACCCAGGATATACCTATGCAGCGTGAAAGAATAGTCCCGATCAGTATTGAAGAAGAAATGCGGGGTTCTTATCTCGATTATTCAATGTCGGTCATTGTCAGTCGTGCGCTGCCCGATGTTCGGGACGGTCTGAAACCCGTTCATCGACGGGTACTGTTCGGCATGCACGAGCTTGGTCTGCAGGCAGGCAAACCGCATAAAAAGTCTGCACGTGTTGTCGGTGAAGTGCTTGGCAAGTTTCACCCGCATGGCGATACTGCTGTTTACGACAGTCTTGTTCGTCTGGTGCAGGACTTTTCCCTGCGTTATCCCCTGATTGACGGACAGGGAAACTTTGGCTCAGTTGACGGTGATTCACCTGCTGCAATGCGATATACCGAAGTTCGCATGAAAAGCATTGCCGGCGAAATGCTTAAGGATCTTGAAAAAGGAACAGTTGATTTTTCCCTGAACTTTGATGATTCTCTTGAAGAGCCAACGGTTCTTCCTTCTGCGATTCCCAACCTGCTGGTTAACGGATCGTCAGGTATTGCGGTGGGAATGGCCACCAACATCTCTCCCCAGAACCTCAGAGAGGTTGTTGATGGCATGATAGCCCTGATCGCAAATCCGGAACTGGAAGTGACCGATCTCATGAAATATGTTATCGCTCCGGATTTCCCGACCGGAGGTATTATATATGGTTACGAGGGAGTTCGTTTGGCATATACGACCGGTCGCGGAAAAGTTGTTATCCGGGCACGAGCCCTTGTGGAGGTTACCCAGAAAAACGGCAGGGAATCCATTATAGTTACAGAGCTGCCTTACCAGGTTAATAAGGTACGGTTGATTGAAAAAATTGTCGAACTGGTTCACGATAAAAAACTTGAAGGTATTGCCGATATTCGCGACGAATCCGATCGTGACGGTATGCGACTGGTGATTGAGCTGAAGCGTGATGCGGTTGCAAAGGTAGTGCTGAACAATCTCTACAAGCATACCCCGATGCAGGACACCTTCGGGGTGATTATGCTGGCATTGGTGGATGGAGTGCCGAGGGTACTCAATCTCAAGCAGATGATGGAGTATTACATCAAGCATCGCAATGAGATTATTCTTCGTAGAACGCAATTTGACCTCGCTGCAGCCGAAAAAAGAGCCCATATTCTGGAAGGACTGAAAATCTGTCTTGATAATCTTGACGAGGTTATCTCAACCATCAGGGAGTCTCCAGATGCCAACACAGCCCAGGAACGGCTCATAGAGCGTTTCGGATTGTCAGAACTCCAGTCTAAGGCTATTCTTGAGATGCGTTTGCAGCGTCTTACCGGTATGGAGCGCAAAAAGATCGATATAGAGTACACCGAGGTACTTGCTCTCATTGAAGAGTTGCGGTTTATTCTCAGCAGTCCCGAGAAGCAGATGCAGATCATCAGGGAGGAACTGCTTAAAGTCAGAGAGGTCTACGGAGACGCCCGACGCACAGAGATTGTGCCGCAGGAAGGAGACTTCTCCATAGAAGACATGATTGCCCAGGAAGATGTGGTTATTACTATAACCCATGACGGTTTTATCAAGCGCTTCCCTGTTTCAGGCTACCGCCGTCAGGCAAGAGGAGGCAAGGGTGTAACCGGAGCACAGGCTAAGCATGACGACTTTATCGAACACATGTTTATTGCCTCAACCCACAACTATATTCTTTTCTTTACCAATAGAGGCCGATGCCATTGGTTGAAAGTCTACGAAATCCCGGAAGCCGGTCGTGCTGCAAGAGGTCGGGCACTCGCAAACATCATGGAGCTTCAGCCGGGCGAAAAAATCAGAGCCTACATCAACATCAGAAATTTTGATGAGCCTGGCTTTATTGTTATGGCCACGACAAACGGAATCGTGAAAAAAACAGCACTTGAAGAGTTTTCACACCCGAGAAAGAATGGTATTGCTGCCATTACCATCGAAGAACACGATGAACTGCTTGATGCCCGTCTGACCGATGGCGAGCATCAGATCATTCTTGCCAAGAGCTCCGGTTTTGTCGTCCGTTTTCCTGAAGCTGAAATTCGTTCTATGGGTCGTACAGCCATGGGTGTCAAGGGTATTACTCTCGACGAGGGCGAAAAATGTATTTCAATGGTAACAACCAAGCGTTTCGATACAGCACTTCTTGCCGTTACCGACAATGGCTTTGGCAAGCGAAGCCGCGTGGAGGACTATCGTCTCACACGACGCGGAGCTCGCGGAGTTATTACTCTCAAGGCTCATGAAAAGATTGGTGCTCTTATTGGCTTGCTTGATGTCAATGATGACGATGATCTCATCATCATCACCACCCATGGTATCGTCAATCGTCAGCACGTTTCCGACATCAGGTTGACCGGGAGAAACACTTCAGGGGTTCGTCTTGTCAGACTTATGGCAGGAGATCTCATTTCCGCACTTGCAAGAGTGCCGAAAAGCGATGAGGAAGGTGATCCTGATTTTCCTATAGAGGATCCTGATGGCCAGATCGATCTTTTTGTCTGACCCGGTTGTTTGTTCAAGAGGCCGCTTAACGTTACAGTATATCACCGAAGAACCTATGGAGCAGAAAAAGCCTTATATCATCACAGAAAAGCCGGGAACAAAGTATTACTGTGCATGTGCCAGGTCGCAAAACATGCCATACTGCGACGGGGCTCATAAAGGGAGCGGTCTTCATCCCGATAAAGTGGAAATCGAAGAGGAAAAAACCGTTGCAATATGCAGTTGTCGCAGTTCGGCCAACCTTCCTTTCTGCGATGGCGCCCATAAAACACTCCAATAATCAAATTTTACCAATTATTCAACGACCAACGCTGTCATGGCTCGACCGAAAAATGTGAAGCATATATTTGTGACCGGCGGGGTAATATCCTCGCTTGGTAAGGGCATTCTGTCGGCATCTCTCGGGATGCTGCTTAAATCCAGAGGATTGAGGGTGGCTATACAGAAATATGATCCTTATATCAATGTTGACCCCGGTACCATGTCTCCCTACCAGCATGGCGAGGTCTATGTTACCGATGATGGTGCTGAAACTGACCTTGATCTTGGTCACTACGAGCGTTTTCTTGATGAGTCCACAACACAGTCCTCAAATCTAACCATGGGCAGGGTCTATAAATCGGTCATCGACAAAGAGCGTCGCGGTGAATACCTCGGCGCAACAGTCCAGGTTGTGCCTCATGTGATCGACGAAATCAAGGACCGGATGGCTGAACAGGCTAAAAACAGCAACCTCGATGTGCTTATTACCGAGATAGGTGGCACAATCGGTGATATCGAATCGCTCCCTTTTCTTGAAGCAATGAGGCAGATGAAGCTTGAGATGGGCGACAGCAACCTGTTGAACATCCATCTTACGTTTGTGC
>CAINOC010000061.1 GCA_903851385.1 uncultured Chlorobiaceae bacterium
GTATAATATCTCGAAGTCCTTGATCAGTCTGACCTCAACCGGAAGAATGGTGTATGCGAAAATGGAGGATGAGAGAAAAAAAAGCGGGGAAGAAATCCCCCGCTTTACATTTAGATGGTAAGGCTTAACCGTTGCGTTTCTCCCGACTTCATACATAAATCCCTGCAGAGCTAGCAATAGCGGGGGTGTGCCTGAAAAATCAGGCACTACATTGCTGTAATTAAGGGGGAATATTACTTCAGTACAAAGGGAGTGGCGCTGAGTTTTTCGCCCATGACCTGATAGATCTTCTGGGCATGCAGTGTTGGTTTTGAGGGGATGGCGTATCGATGGCTGCTTGTCTTATGGAGGAGAATGCTTTGCTGGACATGCACCAGCTCGTTGCGGATGATCTCAGGTGATAATGGCTGGTATTGCAGTTTTACCCGGTAGGATAAATGCCTGACGCAAACCAGCGACATAAAGCATAGTGCTATATGTGCCTGAATACGTTTCGGCGTCCAATGATAGATTGGCCGTACTTGCAAGTCATGTTTCGTTAATCGGAATGATTCTTCGACCTGCCACAACCCTTTGTAATGCTCAAACGCTTCTTTCGCTGGCATCTCTTTTATATTGGTAATCACCCCATGCAGGCCGTCCCACTGCTCAGCAAGTTTTATCTTCTCTTCATTAATCGTGACCTGTTGCTGATTTTCTATCTTGAGATACTTTCGGTAGCCGAAGTTACTGATAAACGATTCGGGACTTTTTGATGCCTTGACTTTTTTCTGCAGTTTGGCAAGGGTTCTTTCCCGGTCATGAGCATCTTTTACGGCTCGCTTCTGTGAATAATTAACCAGCAGGCGCCGGTTTCCGGGTAACGCGATCTCTTTATAGAGCATCTGCTCACCCTGCAGATAACTTGCCTTGTCAAGAATCTCTTTCTTGATGCTTTCAGGCTGATTCTTCAGTCGTGCAGCCACGATATACTGTTTTTCGCTTGCTTCAATCCAATCAAGATTTGCTTTTGAAAGCAACCCGCTATCGGCAACAAAAATAATCTGGTCAACCTCAGCCATGCGTTGCAGCTGAGCAACAGCATCTTTGAGCGTATCGCCCTCAAACGTTGCGCCGTTGTAGAGTCGGTAGCCCAGCGGCAACCCATCTTTAGTTACCATCAAAGCCAGCAAGACCTGGCTTTGATTACACTTCATATCCTTGCTGTATCCTTTATCACGCAGTTCATCTTCTGCCACGGTCTCAAAATAGAGCGTCGTGCAATCGTAAAAGACAACATTGATTTTCTCAACGAACAATCCTGATGCAGCATCCCATGCCTTCCGCTGCATGAACGCAAGACTCTCGTCATCAACATAATCCAGCGTCCGGTATACTGCATTTAAATCAAGCTTGATACCAAAATCACGCCCCAAATCAATCACACTACGGCGTTTGCTTGCTGGATTAGCAATCCTGGCCATCACCAGGTGCTTGATAGTTTTAGCTGCCTGCACTCGACGTGCAGGATCTCCTACAACCCGATCAAAGCCAAGTTCGTCAAAGAGCTTCCCATACACTTCGTGAATACCAACCACAACACGACTCTCCTCACGAAGGAGCCGAAGATCCACCGTCAAGGGTTCATCGGTCAACAGATCAGCCCTTTTACGCCCATCGATGACCATTCGAGCAAGTTCATCAGGACGGAATAATGCAGGAGCCGATTGTTCCTCAAGACCAGCCTTGATAAACTCAGCCAGTTCTTTCATGTGTAAGAGTTCCTCATCATTCAGAGCAATGCCAACATGACGGATAATGCGCTGAATGACCTTATCGCCAACCCGTTCACTGGCAACAATCTGAACCGATTGTCTTGGTGAATTCGGAGTGCTTTTAACACGGACGAACATAGTCGAGAAAAGAAAAGTGAAGAAGTCTTATAGAGGAATAATACAAAAAAGCAGAAAAAATACAAAATATATTATTTACTAGGCACTACAAAGGGAAAAACAAAATCATCCCTTGATTTTATTGACTCTCCGGGCATTCATGACTCATTTATGTATGAAGTCAGGAAGAACTCGGGTTCACCTTACGCTATGAAAAAGGTAATTTTTTAGGGGGAGAGTGCCGTTTGAGGGAGGATAATGTTGTTGTGGTCAACAAATTTCTACCCCTTGAAGGCAAAATCTACACTCTTGCTCAAGTGATCAGCAAAATCAACCCTCCAGGATTATCGGCTGAGACTGCTAAAATTGTTGACGGGCTTGTCGACACCAGCCTGTTCAGCAGGGAAAATCTGGAATAGCATTCCGAGGCTGCAGAAAAAAAAGTTTTAGCGGTGCAGAACCTTATAGCCACTCTCTTCGATAACCTTTCGA
>CAINOC010000062.1 GCA_903851385.1 uncultured Chlorobiaceae bacterium
CCATGAATTTGACATCATTCATTCCCATCTCGAGTACCAGACGTTGCCGTATGCCTATAAGGCACAGGTACCAACCGTTCTGACCATGCATGGCAGGCTTGATCTCGGAGACAGCGCAGCAATGCTGAGAGCATACCCCGACATGGCCTATGTCTCCATCAGTGATTCCCAGAGGTGTCCCGCCAAGGAGATCAACTGGGTCAAAACTATTTATCACGGTTATCCTGAGTCCATTTTTGAGTTTAACAACAAGCCTGAAGATTATTTTCTCTATCTGGGACGTTTTTCAGAAGAGAAAAAGCCTCAGGAAGCAATCATGCTTGCCAGGGCGTGTAACATACGGCTGAAAATTGCCGCTAAAATTGATCCAACGGATAAAGTCTTTTTTGAGGAAAAAATCAAGCCACTGCTTAATCATCCGCTTATCGACTATGTCGGTGAAGTTGATGACACCCGGAAGGTTGAACTGCTGAAAAATGCGAAAGCACTGCTGAATACAATAGACTGGCCTGAACCGTTCGGCTTGGTGATGATTGAGGCGCTTGCCTGCGGAACACCGGTGATTGTAAGGGGATGCGGTTCGGCTCCGGAAGTGATTACGCATGGCAAGACAGGTTTTATCTGTGAGAAAAAACTTGACTTTATTGAGGCGATTCACAATGTCGACCGGTTATCGAGAAAAACCTGTCGTAAAGAGTTTGAACAGCGTTTTTCAAGAGAGTGTATGGTGGATAATTATGAAGAGCTCTACTACAACCTTCTGCCATCACATCTGTTCAACAATTATAGCGAATCGCGATACAAGAGTGCTGTTTGAAAAAAAGTTTTAACTGCTTTGAAGAGAGATAAGTCACCATACAGTGATTTTCAATCTCACCAGTAAAAGAGGTATTGCATGGTCTGTTAACGGGAGAATAACAATGAAAAAAAATATCTGGTTAGTGGCAGGAATTGCGGGAATGCTTTATGGTTGTTCAGGGGAAACTCACCCCCCTGAGAGCAATGTGCAAAACAACACACAAAGCAATGCGGAAAGCAACGTGCAAAGCAACACAGTTAACAGTCCATCGGTAGTTATGGACTCACCACCGGATTTTGTTTATCTGAGAGATCAGGGCTTTTCAGTATCCGTAGAAAGCCCTTACGATATCGTTTACTATGGAGACTGGTATTACCTCAACCGCAATAACCACTGGTACCGCTCTTCATATTACCGTGGCCCGTGGACTCTTATTCTTGATAACGGGTTGCCTTATCAGATAAGAAGACATCGCTGGGAGGATATAAGAAGGTATCGTGATATTGAATACCGCAGGTCTGATAGTCGAACTAACCAGTATCAGCGAAATGACGACAATAAAAGAAAAATGCTTGATCAGCATAACAATGCCAACAACAGGAGGGATCAGGGCCAACAGAATAAAGCTAATGAGAATCAAGTGATGCAGGGTCGGCAGAACAATGCTCCTCAGCAACGACTGATACAAGGTCAGCAGAACAAAGCAGCCGATACCAGAAAAGTTCAAGCTCAACAAAATAAGATGTCTGAGAACCGTCAAATTAAGGATCGGCAAAACAAGGCATCTCAACAGAGACAGAATCAGGATCAGCAAAACAAAGCCGCTGTGAGCCGACAGATTCAAAGTCAACAAAACAAGACGCCTCAGCAAAGACAGGTGCAAGAGCAGCTGAAAAAAGCTCCTCAGCAGCGAAAGACGCAAGAGAAGCAAAACAAGGCCCCTCAGCAAAAACAGATGCAAGAGCAGCAGAAGAAAGCTCCTCAGCAGCGAAAGACACAAGAGAAGCAAAACAAGGCCCCTCAGCAAAAACAGATGCAAGAGCAGCAGAAGCAAGCTCCTCAGCAGCGAAAGACGCAAGGAGAGCAGAAAAAAGGCGTTGAAGCGAAAAGGCCCTGATTAGTCAAAGCCATAATAGATGAACGAAACCAATTTCCGCTGATCCGAAGGAGGATGTGTTACGATGATTAACTGATGACAGCTTTGTTAGCGATGAAAGGGATCAGCGGATTATATTATTTCAACTATTTCATGAAAAAACCATGACTACATACCAGATAGCTGTCATTGTTGGCAGCCTGCGCAAAGATTCACTAAACCGCAAGCTTGCAACTGCACTTGAAAGCTTGGAACATCCGCAGTTATCATTCAAGCAGCTGCAAATAGGTGACCTGCCACTCTATAATCAGGATGATGATGACAATCAGGCCGAATCCGTCAAGCGGCTTAAATTTGAAGTAAAGTCGGCTCAGGGCCTTTTGTTTATTACGCCAGAATATAACCGCTCAATACCGGGTGTCCTCAAAAACGCCATCGACCACGCTTCTCGTCCCCGCGGCCAAAACTCATGGGCAGGGAAACCAGCCGGTATTTTAGGTGTTTCGCCAGGAGCTGTCGGCACCGCTGCAGCACAGCAGCATTTGCGCAATATTCTTGTCTGTCTTGATGTCCCAACACTTGCCCAACCTGAGGCATTTATACAGCTCAAGGACGGGTTGTTTGATGAAGCTGGCTACATCGGTGCGGAGAGCAAACCATTCCTCCAGAACTGGATGAACAAGTATGTTACGTGGGTGAAAAAGTTGGTGGCGTGACACTTAAACCGAAGTGTTAAAACCCGGACTGAATGCGGCAGCGATTAGCGTTTTTTACCTTGAACAAGAAGAAGAAGGGTTCCCCCAATTGCTATTGCTCCAACACCAGTCCATACAGGAATATTAACCGTCTGTTTTTCTTGTATGGACAGCTCCATAGGCCCTAACTTGACCTCATCAGTCTTTTTGGTATAGCTGAAGCTGCCATAGCCTAACCCAAGTGCACCAGCTATGATCAACAGAATTGCTATAATATTGATTGTATTCATATTACATTCGCAGTTACTATGCTTTTTATAAAAAAATGGCTCCAAAGCTGCTCTTCTGAAGGAGAGTCAACCTTGAAGCCACACACACAACCACCAACGAAAGAACAACACACACAACTCTTCAGAATTTTATAGTAACCTCCCGACGGCTATTCAGAAACAAAGTGAGC
>CAINOC010000063.1 GCA_903851385.1 uncultured Chlorobiaceae bacterium
AAAAGAATAATCTTTTCAAATCTTTTGTTTTTTCAGAGATTACTATTTAACTATGAAATTAGAAACAAAGAATTCACAACTAATTATTGGTCAAAATCGTCCATTTTTGTATTGGTGAATTTGTTCAATTTATTTTTGTTTATTGTTTATTTTTGTTTGTGTTTGTGTTTGTTTGTTTTTTTGTTTGTGTTGTTTGTTTTTGTTGTTTGTGTTGTTTATGTTGTTTGTGTTGTGTTGTTTGTGTTGTTTGTGTTGTTTGTGTCTTTTGTATTATTATTGTAATGCTGGAAGCGTTTTACTAACTGAATTGAAACTTCTGAATTATCAGGTATTGAGGATGTACCAATTGGTATGGATAATATTTGAGAAAACCCTGTGTGGTAAAGGTAAATCTGTAAAAAGAAGCAAATTACTAATTTTAATTTCGTATTCATAAGGCGATATTAAGGGATACAAAAACTATTCATGATCAGAATAATTGCTGTAATCTATATTGATTTGTTTTAATGAAAACTACAGTATATAATCAGAAATTTAATATCATTTTGGTCACATAGTCATGTTTTCGGGGCTATCCTATAGAGTTTCTATGGGAAAATTGGTCAGCTGCAGTAACTGTTTTTCCGTTTGACAATACCTGTTTTCTAACTTAGAATGCCCATTTTATATCAAAATCTATTTCTGGTACTAATCACTATCATGAGATCTTTGCTGGCTTCAACATATGAAAAAACAGTATGGCTCATAGCTCTTGATGTGTTTATGCCTATTGCTTTTATGAACATCAATAATATAAATTTTGGGGGGAAATATAGTTTTTATCATTTCCAATACCCAATAGGATTAACATGTGACCCTGTCAAAGCCAAGTTATAAAATGCTCGGGAATTTAGGTTACATGGGGAAGCAGCCAGCAGGAGATACATTGTTCATGGGAAACATGATCTCCATTCAAAGGGCGAAAATGGACTTTTTCGGGGGGCTTGGTCTTGGGCAGGCAGCACCGCGAGATAAGGTCGAGGAGCACTCTTTTTTTGTCGCATCATTACTCGATATCGTAGGAACAAAAGTTGCTGTCGTGCAAAAACGGGCTGAGGTAAAAGATTATCTTGATATTGACGCCTTGTTGCAACATGGCATCGACTTGCCGACCGCTTTAGCTTCTGGCACTGTCGTTTATGGGCGCAGCTTTAACCCTATGATTACGTTGAAGGCGCTTTCCTTTTTTGATGATCTCCCCACATTGCCGGCAGATGTCCGAAAGCGTTTGATTATCGCTGTTGATGTTGTTGATCCTGCAACTCTTCCCATCTTAACGCCCTACGCAAGGCGTAAGGACGAGAACGGACAAAGACCATGAAACCTTTACCAGTTACTCCCGGCATTTTGAATGTCGCTCGCCGTGTCGTCTGGTTCAAAACACCAGAGAAAGAACTAGCCGATCCGGTGCACTTTCTCGCGCATGTGATGACATTTGGCACGCCTGAAGACTTCAAAGCACTGCAAGGTATCGTAGGCAAAGACGAATTTCTTGAAGTTTTGGAAAAAGCACCACCCGGCGTTTTTGATGTTCGCTCGTGGGCATACTGGAACCTGAAATGTGGACGGCAGCCAACCCCGCCTTTACCAACGCGAAGTTACACAAGATGATTTTAAAAATCATCCATCACCACTCCCTCTTAACTTGCCCACTGCCAACTATCTTACTGACTCTTATCCCCGGCCTCGATGTCAAGGTGCAATGGTTGACGGCAGAGGATGATCTTGTAAGCGAGGAATGCGAAATGAATGATCAGGAAGTCAGAGAGATCGGTGATGAGTTTCCGAGCGGTGCTACTGAGCCGCCTCAGCATCCGAATTGCCGGTGTGTAATGGCTCCTGTGGTTGCGGAGTCGGCAGAATAAAACATGATTATTGCTCTTTTCCTCATAAAAACGTACTTTTTGAAGAGATATAACCTTTTTCCAATTCATAAGTAATAAGACTATAGATGCCAACCATATCAATGTTTTATGGAATACTCATCCGTATGTTTTTCCGTGACATTGAAAAGCATCATACGCCTCACATTCATGCCGACTATCAGGGGCGAGTGGGAATATATTCGATACCTGATGGAAACCTCCTTGCTGGAGAGTTGCCGCCGAACAAGCACAAACTTGTCATTGCGTGGATTGAGATTCACAAAGAAGACCTGCTTGCCGACTGGGAACTTGCCGTTAATGGCAGAAAACCCTTTACAATTAAAGGACTTGACCAATGAGAATTATTAAAGTTACACCTACACCTGACAAGAAACTGATAATTGTTTCTGATGATGGTCGTGTTGGGGAATTTGATATAAGCCCGTATCTTCAATACGAGGTGTTTGAAGCACTCACTTCAGTCACCGAATTTATGAATATTTCAAACGGAGGTTACTTCGTTGAATGGGAATGCGGTGCCGATCTATCGGCCGACACCCTTGAAGCACAATGGAAAGTAACGGGAAAGGTGGCAAACAAAGCAATGGCATAAAACCACCATTACATTGAGCAGTCCGTTCTTATCGATGAGTCCATGAAAAGGAGTTGTTACAGGAAGAGTAGCAGCTCCTTTTTTTGTTGGTTAACAATCAGGAGCCGGAAGCGGATTCGTTCTGAAATTGGCTCATGAAACCGTTCAGTCGTGTTCCACAATTCGAGCAACCGCATGCCCGCATTTAGCACATTTTCCCTTGAGAAGCAAATCACCGCCATCATCAAGGAGTGCTCCAGAATAATCAAGGATGCTCACCATACCACAGCACTGCGTGCAATAGACATTGGAGAGTATCATCCAGAAGGGCATTGCAGAGCGTGTTCTCCTCATTCACTCAGCGTTTACAAGCAAGGATATGGTTCGTCATGCTGTCGCACAAACAGTCTTCAAACAGCATTCTTAGCCAGGTGATTGCAAACAGCCACATAGGGCAGCTGTCATTTGGCGTTAAGTGATCAGCAGAATGAATGCTCTTTTGGAACATCTTTTTCAAGAATACTCTCAAGTGCATGCTGTTCAGGGTTGTCATGCTCAGAAACAATACGAAGCTTTTTATGGCTATCCACGAATCTTAACAGAAAATCAAGAAGTACTTCTCCATAGAACGCCTTGATCTTCACGATAATGAGTTGATCTCCATCCACCCTGTTTCGCAATTTCTACTAATTGCTCAAGTTGTTCGTGGATAGAAAAGACATGACTTTTGATCTGTTCTGCGACAGGAAGTGTTTTGTCTTCAAAAACTATATATCATACCGATATGCGATTCTTTGACGCTATTGAACAACGTCATGTTGAGAATTACAAAGAGAATTGTAGAAATATTTTATAGATTTTAGCATTGGGAGGCAAATTCACCAGTAAATATATAACGGGTACCCCATGCGTCTTAGCTCTGATCAATCAGAAATGATCTGTAAGCAGATACATCAGCATTTTGGAGATAGTGCCGCTATTTGGCTCTTTGGCTCACGACTTGACGACCATAAAAAAGGAGGAGATGTTGATCTGTACGTCGAAGTTGCTCCTCACTCCTTGCTGGATGAAATTCGATGCAAAATCAAAATTGAAGAGTACCTGGATATGCCTGTTGATCTGATCGTTCGCCAGCCCGTGGACAACTCACTCATCGCCCAAATTGCGAAAACAGAGGGATGCAGGCTATGAGCACAAATGTGCAGTTGATTTGGAGAAAAATTGAACACTTGCGCAGAATGCGCAACTACTTGGACTATTCGCTGGCTGAGACCTTGCAGCTTCTCCCAATTAGCAACTGGCATCAATTGACCCCAAAACATCATGAAACATTGGCTGCTTTTCGGGTGAGATTTAGTGAGTTTCAGGAGCATTTGGGTAAGCTCATGCGATCTATAGCGCGGGAAGAAGAGCAGAGCACTGAGCCGTTCAGCTTTGTACTGCTCTACATGGAAAAACTCGGCATTCTGGACAGAGTCGAAGAGTGGAAAATGATTCGTGAACTACGTAATGCTGTCAATCATGAATATGAAGAAAATGAACAACGACTATCCGAATTCTTCACGGCGCTGACCAAGTCTGCTCCGGTACTTTACACATGGCTTAACCGCGCTATCAAATTTTGCGAGTCGTCATACCCTTCGCCAAAGAGAGCTATTTGAGATCACGCATCAAAAAGGGCACTGGCAGGATTGGGCCGATGATGTTCAGCAGCATGAATGCTCGGGGATATCTTTTTCAAGAATACTCTTTCCAAGTGCATGCTGTTCAGGGTTGTCATGCTCAGAAACAATACGCAGCTTTTTATGGCTATCAGTGAATCTTAACAGAAAATCAAGAAGTACCTCTCCATAGAACGCCTTGATCTTATCAATAATGATTTTATCTCCATCCACCTGCTTCGCTATTTCTACTAATTGCTCAAGTTGTTCGTGGATCGAAAAGACATGAGTTTTGATCTGCTCTGCGACCGGCAGTGTTTTGTCTTCAAAAACTACATTCATATCAATACCGAGTGCAGCCGCATACTGCATTATATCTCCAACTTTAAGTTGCAAATCGTTTTCCGCCTCCATTCTTGAAATCTTGCTCGAATCACACCCCATGCTTTTAGATAACTCTTTTTGAGAAATCCCTCTTCTCAACCTGTGCCGTAAAAGATTATTTACAATCTGACTATGATCAATTTCTTCCTCTACAAGATTTTTAACACTGTCATCAACGGCAAGAAAAGCTGCAGCATCCGCTACCGATTTAAATCTTAATTTCTCAGCCATTATAATTATCCCCCGTATATTCGATTGTTCGAGTATTCTATTTCTTGAAATTCTTTGCCACTTTATGAGCTTCGTTTAGGTCTAACGCCTGGCTTTCTTTTGTTCCTATCCCAAGAACGTACATGACCTTTTCGCGCTCGACAGGATAAACATACAGACGGGTTTCTTTCGCTCCGACTACACCTGTCTGACCAATCCGAAATACTCCTTTTCTTTCAGACCTGAAAAAACTCGGGTTACGATCAAGACGGCTCAAAGGGTGGCTGAGCACACCGGAGTATAGTGTACCACCTCTACCGGAGAATAGTGTACCACCCGTACCGGAGTAAAGTGTACCACCCCAACAGGCCGGATTTGTAACATCATAAACAGTACCTTCGGTGCAAAAACCGGAGGTATTACAATGGCAAACAAAGCCTTGACTATGTTACAGATTCGACGTATTCTCAAACTCATGATGGAGGAGTGTTCCCTACGGGAAATCCATCGAACTACAGGTATTCATCGGCTCACGCTTAAGAACTATTCACATCGGTTCAAGAGTAGCGGCAAGCCTTTTTCAGAGCTGTTTGCACTCTCTGATCACGATCTTTCGGTTCTGGTTCATCCACCACGTTCCACCAAAGATACTGACGAGCGGTATGCTGATCTCAGCACCCAACTGAAGCGTCTTTCCGAAGAGCTTGGCAAGAAGCACTCTCATGTCACCAAGCAGGTGTTATGGGAGGAGTATCTTCAGGATCGCCCTGCAGGGTATCAGTATTCCCAGTTTTGCTATTATCTCGACCAGTACATCCAGCAGCATGATGCCACCATGCCACAGCAGCATCAGCCAGGGTATCGGCTGCAGATCGACTTCGCCGGCGACCCACTCTGGATCATTGACCCGCTCACCAGAGCACGTCTTGACTGTCCCGTTCTGGTCTGCACCCTGCCCTGCAGCAGCTTCTTTTATGTTGAGCCGCTCTCATCCTCCCGGCAGGAACATTTGATCCCGGCGCTCAATCGTGCACTTGCCTATCTGGGCGGTGTTCCAAAGAACATTCTCAGCGACAACATGAGACAGGTAGTGACGAAAGCATCACGCTATGAGCCTGTGTTTACTGATCTTATGGAGCATTGGGCTTTGCACTACCAGACCAACATGCAGGCGACCAGGATCGTCCGGCCAAAGGATAAACCATCCGTTGAGGGTACGGTGCATATTGCCTATAACCAGATTTATGCACGTCTTCGTCATGAGGAATTCACCAGTCTCAATGCCTTGAAGTGTAGGGTTCTGCAGTTGCTGGACAATGCCAATGATAGGCTGATGACCGATTATGGCAAGAGTCGCCGGCAGCGGTTTATGGAGCTTGAACAAGAGCTGTTGCAGCCACTACCGGCGACCGACTTTGTCTATAAGCGTGGAACCACGGCCACCGTCAAGAAAAATTACCATGTCATGCTGGGAGAAGACCGCTGCCAGTACAGTGTCCCGCATGAGTACATCGGCAAGCTTGTCAAGCTGGTCTACGATGAAGCTGTTGTTGAGGTCTTCCTTGATTTCCATCGCATTGCCCTGCATCAACGCATCGTAGGGCGCCGGGGCATCTACCGTACCGTTGAGGAGCACATGCCGGAAGCCCACCGCCGGTACTATCAGCAGCAAGGGTGGACTGAGGATGAC
>CAINOC010000064.1 GCA_903851385.1 uncultured Chlorobiaceae bacterium
AGTTGGTAGATTTTGCTCGTTTTCTTGAAGCTCAAATTTTGAATGAAGATCTAATCAAAGAAGAAGCTCCCTTGGTCGTAGCCGCAGATAATGAGCAATGGGAGGCACTTATGGCGACAGATGAAGCGCAGACCTTGCTGAATAAAATGGCAAACGAAGCATTGTCTGAACATCAAGCTGGAAAGACAATAACAATGGGTTTTAATCACGGGCGCATTTTTTTTGGATGAACTAAGCACTCGTCACTTAAAAAATGCCAACTATTCAATCTTCACTGCCGACAGCCAATTGCCAACTGCCGACTAATCTTCCCTCGGCACTCAGCACTCGCAACTCAGCACTTTCTTTCCTCAAGCGTGTCGGTAAGCAACAGCCGGTTTATTCCGTACGTATAGGTAAAGGGTATCGTGCAATTGGCATACTTCAAAAAGATGTCATCATCTGGTTTTGGATAGGCCATCACGACATATACGACCGTCTCCTAAAGAATCTATAGCTCAGCAACCAACAGTTTTCAACCTCAGACCTCAGTACTCAGAACTCCAGACTGTTCCCAGTCTTCACTGCCAACTGCCAACTGTCTTGCATTCACTTGCCAACTGCCCATTGCCCATTGCCGACTGTTTTCAATCTCCGCACTGGTGCACATCAATACCGATATAAAACTCTTGACCAGCAAATGCTTCTTGATTATCTTTCAGTGCGCGCTTCATAGTTCCTCCGGATTGAGTTAAAAGAGTTAGGTACTCTGATAATTTAATTCCGGAGGGGCTTTAGTTTACACCCCTGTTTTTAACATACGACCTCAACACTTTTTTTCTCAGCACTGTTATCTCAGCGAGTAAATAGATGTGCCCCTAAATTAGTTTTTTTGGTTATAATTGAAGAGGTGTCATAATACTGTATTAGTCAAGTTTAATTTTTAGAGGTACATCATCGCACAGGTTATTATTCGCAACATTGAAGACGATGTGAAAATCCGTCTTAAGGTGCGCGCCACCCAGCACGGCTGGAGCATTGAGGAAGAAGTTTGCCAAATTTTGCGCACTGCCGTCAGCGAAGTTTGTCCAACTCGCCAAAAACTCGGTTCACGGATTGCGGCACGTTTCGCAGGCGCAGGCTTACTCGAGCCCTTACCTGAACTGCGCGGTCACTCGATCGCACCGATGGGTTTTGGTGCATGATTATTCTCGACACCAATGTTCTCTCAGCCCTGATGCAGCAGCAACCCGACCCGCAGGTCGTGGCTTGGCTTGACAACCAGCCTGCAGAATCAATCTGGCTGAGCAGCATAACATTGTTTGAAGCTCGCTATGGATTGGCCCTCATGGCATCTGGTCTGCGAAAAAATTTATTGGAGGCACGATTCGAGGAGCTTTTGCAAGAAGACTTACAAAACCGCATACTGTTATTTGATAGTAATGCAGCCACCAAAGCTGCCCAACTGGCGGCTGAACGTAAGGTTAGTGGCCGTCCGGTGGATATGCGTGACACCTTTATCGCAGGTATTTCATTGGCAAATCGTGCGACGCTGGCCACTCGAAACGTACGGCACTTCAACGATTTATCTGTGCCGGTAGTCAATCCATGGGATAGATGACATCTGAGAGAGACGGTATTCTTATCGTATCGTTGCGCGTCCAGCGAATGCTGTCACTGCGGGGGGCGACATGAAAGATCCGATTAAAACCGGTAGAAGGCGAAAAGACAAAAGTCACGCCCTAGTTCCCAACGTTTTAAAAACTGCCCACTGTTTTCACTGCCCACTGCCAACTATCTTGATTTCACTCAGCACTCAGCACTCAGCACTTTCTTTCTCAGCACTCCGCACTTCGCTTCCGCTCAGAACTGCATCTGTCATACCTGAGGGATTTGTTAAACCTGAAACTGGAAAAATATATTACTATTAGTTGTGAAATCTGGAGATAAATCTTTCCAGTTGCTATATTCCTTAGAAAGGATAGATAGTTGGAGGTTTCACTATGATTGACATACTCAAAGAATTAATTCTCGATTTTCAGGAGATTGACCTGCAGACGGGTGTGCCGAGAAGGGTTCTGATTTCTCTGGTGTCCGGCAAAGCCACAGTTTGCATCGGAGTACGCCGCAGCGGTAAATCGACCTTCATGTTCCAGCTCATGAAGAAACTTCAGGAGACAGGGGTTTCTCGGCAGAATATCCTTTATCTGAACTTTTTCGATGATCGTCTGCACAACCTTCAGTATGACAGTCTGGGAGTGATTCTGGAAGCCTATTTCTTACTTTATCCGGAAAAAAAGAATACTGAGAAGGTCTATTGCTTTTTCGATGAAATCCAGGTCATACCCGGCTGGGAGCCCTTCGTTGACCGGTTGCTCCGTATGGAAAAGTGCGAGGTCTACATTACCGGTTCATCGGCCCGTATGCTCTCACGAGAAATAGCAACCCAGATGCGCGGACGAGCACTTTCCTGGGAAATGTTCCCGTTTTCGTTTCGGGAGTTTCTTGACTACAAGGGGATTGAAAGTGACGATCCACACTCGTCAAAAAAACGTCTGACCATTCAGAAGTCCTTTGATGATTACTGGGTAACCGGCGGCTTTCCTGAGGTTGCTGGTCTTAGCAGGATGCTGCGGATCAAGACCCATCAGGAATATTTTAACGCAATGCTGTTTCGCGATATCGTCGAACGTCATGACATCTCCCACCCCAAGGCGGTTGCGGATCTTGCACATTGGTTGGTAGATAATATAGGTTCGCTCTATTCCATCAACAATCTGACAGGTTATCTGAAATCTTTAGGACACAAAGCGCCGAAATACGCAGTCTCCGATTATCTCGAATGGTTTGAAGACGCCTACGTTCTGTTTACTGTGCGCATTTTTGATGCTTCGCTGGCCAGGGCCAACACCAACCCAAAGAAGATCTACTGTGTCGACCACGCGCTGGTAACGTCGATCAGTTCCGGCATTCTGCTCAATTCTGGACATCTTCTGGAAAACTTGGTGTTCACTGCACTACGCAGGGTAACGCCGGACATCTTTTACTACAAGACTAAGACGGGTCGGGAGGTTGATTTCATTACCGTGAGACAGGGATCACTGTCACGAATGCTTGTCCAGGTTTGTGAATCAATGGCAGATCAGCAAACCCGTAAGCGGGAAATCACTGCGCTTTCCGAAGCCATGGTTGAATTGAAACTTTCGCATGGCACCATTGTGACGCGTAATGAGGAAGGGGAGATACTGATCGATTCCGGAAAGATTGAGGTTGTCCCCGCTTGGCGGTTCCTGCTGAATATGCCGGATATCGCTTTTTCCCTTGATAATTCCCCTGTTACCATGGAATAGGGGGGCATCAATGCCCACTCACCGCCAACTGCCGTCTGCCAACTGTTTTCACTGCCCAGACACAAAACAGATTAGCCATTATTTCCCCGTACGGGCACCCCTTGTGGGTGCCCTCCGTTGTAGCTGTCAAGCAAATACCGACTGATTTCAGAAAAGCTTACGGAGTTACTTATGGAGAGATTGCCTAATAATACCGAAAGAACATGCCAACAGCATTTGTAATCCCGAACTCCAGTGAGGGATCTCTCTAAACTTATCCATCTTCGATAATTTCTCAATGATTGGGGGCAGACATACCCTGGTTTCCCGTATTAAACAGCCGCCCACTGCCAACTATTTCTTTCTTCACCCTAAAATCCTTACCTTGTAAACTATAATTCGGATCTTTATTATAGTCTATATAGATAATCATGAAATACAGCGAAGCAATAAAGCCGATAAGTTATCTCAAAGCACATGCTTCCGAACTTATTCGGGAAGTGTCCGAAAGTCGGCAAACGATGATCATCACCCATAACGGAGAAGCAAGAGTCGTAGTACAGGACATCCACGTCTATCAAGACATGCACGAAAGTCTTACCATGCTTAAAATACTTGCCCAAAGCTCGGCTTCAATTGATCAAGGCCGATATAAGCCATTACGAACTGCATTTGAAGATCTTGAGCAGCAAAGAACGGCACATAAAGGGGAATGAAATACGAGGTATTTCTTTCCCCTGAAGCAGAAACCGATTTGCTCGATATCTGCTCATATATCGAAAATAAAGACTCACGGGAAAGCGCTGATCGGATATTCCTCGGGCTTAAAAAAAAATGTTTTGGTCTTGAAGAATTTCCTGACCGTGGCCATTTTCCACCAGAACTCGAAAGAATTCACGTACGCGATTATTCTGAAATACATTTCAAACCCTATCGTATTATTTACCGAATCAGTGGCCATAGTGTCTTCATACATGCAATACTTGATGGAAAAAGAAACCTCCAAGACACCCTTTTTGACAGAATAACCAGACCAACATGATTCCCCCCCAACACTCAGCACTTCATTCTTCAACTGCCAACTGCCAACTATTTTCGCTCAGCACTGTTATGTAAAAACCCAAGCAAAAAGAGAAACTTTTTTGAAAGAAAATATTTCTTCCCCTTTCTCTCCATTATAGCTTGGCCGGAAAGACACACCGTCATCGTTCAATCTGCATGTCAGCAGTCATCCAATGACCTTTATATCCTTTGACGAGCCCATCTCATTGAACCTGTTATGAACAG
>CAINOC010000065.1 GCA_903851385.1 uncultured Chlorobiaceae bacterium
AATACATTGAAGTATTTTACAACCGGAAACGGAAGCACTCAACGTTAGGATATAAATCGCCTGTTGAGTTTTTACGTTATAATCAACAACTAAAAGTTATGGCTTCTTGATGTGTCCATTTTATTGTTGCAAGTCCAATGCTTTATTGATCTCAACAGCCATTTTGATGCTAAGGCTATAGTGGAAAAAGGTGTGTCAGTTTGGAGATTGTAACCATAAAATTATAATACCATGTGCGGAATTGTCGGTTATATAGGGTGGCGTGAAGCTCTTCCGATACTTTTGCAGGGTTTGAAGCGGCTTGAATACCGTGGTTATGATTCAGCCGGGTTAGCTCTTTTGAACGGGAGCATTATTTCGGTTATAAAGCAGAAAGGGAGTGTAAGCGGGCTTGAAGCAGCAACCGTTACCCTCCCGGAAGAGATGCGAAATGCCACCATAGGTATTGGCCATACCCGGTGGGCTACCCATGGCGAACCAAGCGACCAGAATGCTCATCCTTTTTTGAATGCTTCTCGAGATATCGCTCTCATTCATAACGGCATTGTCGAAAACTTCTCGTCGCTGAAACAGGAGCTGATCTCTCAGGGTTATATATTTTTAAGCGAGACCGATTCCGAGGTGCTGGTTCACCTGATCGATAGGATATGGAAGAGTGATTCCAGGCTTGACCTTGAATCGGCTACCCGTAACGCTCTTCGACATGTTGATGGAGCATACGGTATTTGTGTGATCTCTTCGCGGGAACCTGACAAGATCATCATTGCACGTAAGGGAAGCCCTCTGGTGATCGGTATCGGTACTGGGGAGTATTTCATTGCATCTGATGCTGCACCGATTGTTGAGCATACCAATAAAGTGGTTTATCTCTCTGATGGTGAGCTGGCCGTGGTTACCAGGGATGGGTACACCGTAAAGTCAATTGAGAATATCGAACAGGCAAAGATTGTAACGGAGCTTGATTATTCGCTTGATAAAATAGAGAAAGGAGGCTTTGAGCATTTCATGCTCAAGGAGATTTTTGAACAGCCTGAGGTCATGAAGAATGTAATGCGGGGCCGTGTGAATCCTGAAAAAGGCCTGATTCATCTTGGAGGAATAAGTGAGTATCTCGATCGGCTCAAGCAGGCAAAGCACATAGTCATCTGTGCCTGTGGAACAAGCTGGCATGCAGCGTTGATCGGAAAATATCTTATTGAGGAGTTTGCCCGTATTAAGGTAGAGGTCGATTATGCTTCAGAGTTCAGGTATCGCAATCCCATTGTCGGTGTTGATGATGTGGTAATTCTGATTTCCCAGTCAGGAGAGACTGCTGACACTCTTGCTGCTCTTCATGTAGCGAAGGAAAAAGGTGCCCTTGTGATGGGTATATGCAATGTAGTAGGCTCCACTATAGCCCGTGAAACCCTGTGCGGCATGTATACCCATGCTGGGCCTGAGATTGGTGTTGCTTCGACCAAGGCTTTTACAGCTCAGGTGGTTATGCTTTATATGCTTGCCCTGTCGCTCAGCAAGGGAAGAACCATTTCTCACGATGAAATTGCTTTGCATCTTAGAGAACTTTCATGCCTTCCTGAAAAAGCCTCACGTATTCTTGAACTTGACGGTCAGATTAAGGGTATTGCAGAACGCTTCAGGGATGCAAATAATGCTCTTTATCTTGGGCGGGGTTACAATTTTCCGGTTGCTCTTGAGGGGGCTCTGAAACTTAAGGAAATCTCTTATATCCATGCAGAAGGTTATCCGGCAGCTGAAATGAAGCACGGTCCGATTGCCTTGATTGATAAAGATATGCCGGTTATTTTTATCGCCACCCACGATAGTACCTACGCTAAAATTCTCAGTAATATAGAGGAGGTGCGCAGTAGAAAAGGCAGAGTTATCGCTATTGCTAATGTTGGTGACGGGGAGGTGAGTCGCCTGACAGAAGATGTCATTTTTATTCCTTCATCTTCAGCGCCGCTTTCACCTCTTTTAACGGTTATTCCCCTGCAGCTCCTTGCCTATCATAGTGCTACACTCCGCGGCTGTAACGTTGACAGGCCACGAAACCTTGCAAAATCGGTTACAGTGGAATAAACCGGGTAACCACAAAATTTCCAGTCAGTTTCATATAGAATCTTATTGAAAGATCATTGATTGATAGATCTATTTTAAAAACTATATTACATTTTTAATATCGCCACGATAGCACATATTACATATTTTTTATATACATAATATACACTATATTATAAACGCGGTGTGCAAAGAATTTGAATGAACCACTAGCCTCCAACATTCAAAGGGGTCATGCATGTGTCAGGAACAAGCTAAAGCTTTCATTGAAAAGTTGAAGCATGACGAGACGTTTAGAGAAACGGTGATCATGATCGAAGATGTAGAAGCAAAGCTGGAGTACATCAATCAAGAAGGCTACATCTTTACATCTGATGAGCTTGATTTTGCGGTATCTTCAATCCTTTGATCAAGAATCGCTCAGGGTTAACCTCCTATTTCCATCCGCCTCCCAAAACCTTATAAAGGTCAATCCGGTTGCTCAGATTCTGTTGACGTACCAGAATCTCGTTCTGCTGTGCCGCGTAGAGAGATCGTTGGGCATCGAGCAGAGCAAAGTAACTGTCGATGCCATGGGCATAACGAGCCTTCAAAATTGAATATGCCTGTTCACTGGCTTTGACAAGAGCCTGTTGGGCATGCAACTGCTCGCTGTAGGTCGCACTGGCCACCAAAGCATCCGCAACTTCACGAAAAGCAGTCTGAATGGTTTTTTCGTATTGTGCGATGGCAATATCGCGGTTGGTTTTTGCCAGTTTGAGGTTGGAGATCAGGCGCTCTCCCTGAAAAATCGGCAAGTTCACCTGAGGGGAAAAGCTCCAGACACTGCTTGATCCCGCCACAAACAGATTGGTAAGAGTGCTGCTGGCAAACCCCGCAGAACCGGTAAGACTGATGGTCGGGAAAAAAGCTCCCCTTGCTGCCCCAATATTGGCGTTTTCAGCTTTCAGGGCATATTCCGCCTTGTGGACATCCGGACGGTCCAACAAAACAGTGGATGGAATTCCAACAGGGAGCACTTCCTTTACGTGAACAGAACTGAGGCTTTCGGGTTTGAGAAGTTCAGAATCGATTTCTTTTCCGACCAAAAGGGTAAGGGCATTCTTGTCCTTTTCAACCTGACGTTGATATTGTGCACGGTTTGCCCTGGCGGTTTCAACCACGGTGGCGGCTTGTGAGACGTCGAGTTGTGACTTGGCTCCCAAATCGAAACTGCGCTTGATGAGATCGAAGGAATCAAGCTGGGTCTTGAGCGTGTTTTCGGTCAGCTGCAACAGTTCAAAATCTGCAAGATAGGTGATATAGGCATTGGCCACCTCGGCGATCAAGCTCGTTTGAGCAGCCTTACACCCTTCTTCCGTTGCAAGATACTGGTTCAAAGCGCGGTTGCTGAGGCTGCGGACACGCCCGAACAGATCCAATTCATATGCCGTGACACCTATGCCGGAGGTATATGACGAGACAGTTTCCGGATTTCCAGAAGTGCTGCTGCTTTCCGATAACCGTTGTCGATTGGCACTGCCCGACGCATTAACCGAAGGTATAAGATCTGATCGCTGTATGCGATAGGAGTTACGTGCAGCCTCGATATTGAGCGTCGCTATGCGGAGGTCTCGGTTATTGGCAAGTGCGGCTTCAATAAGGCTCAGGAGCTTTGGCGATTTGAACATGCTGCGCCATCCGATATCAGCAACATGCGTTTCTCCTGCAGCTTCCACGGTCTGCACGGACCCGTTCCCTGGAGTGATCGGCCATTGTGTGGCAACAGGTGCCATGGGGCGCTGGTAGCGTGGAGCCAGTGAACAGGATGTCAGCAAGGTGGCAGCCAGGCAAACAGGGATCAGGAGCTTATTAGTCATGGTTTGATCCCTTATCATTTTTGGTTTCGGTCAGTTCGGTTACAGACTTTCTGGTAAAAAGGGATTGTACCAGAATGTAAAACAACGGCACAAAAAAGATTGCCAACACCGTTCCCGACAACATCCCTCCGATGACACCGATACCGATGGCGTGCTGGCTTGCCGAGCCCGCTCCAGAGGAAAATGCGAGAGGTGTTACACCAAGAATGAAGGCCATGGAAGTCATGACAATCGGGCGCAGACGTTGCCGGGCGGCCGTCAGGGCTGCATCCTTCAGATTCATGCCTTGTTCGTTGAGGGATTTTGCAAACTCCACGATGAGAATGGCATTTTTTGCTGTAAGGCCTACAGTGGCCAGCAAGCCCACTTTAAAGTAGACATCGTTGGAGAGACCTGCCAGGGAAGTCGCCATAACCGTGCCAAAAACACCGAGCGGCACTACCAGCATGACGGCAAGCGGCACGGTCCAGCTTTCGTAAAGGGCTGCAAGGCAAAGGAAAACAAACAGCAACGAGAACCCATAGAGGAGCAGTGTTTGCTGGCCTGCAGCACGCTCTTCGTAGGAAAGACCTGTCCATTCGATCCCAAAGCCTTCGGGAAGCTTTAATGCCAATTGCGTCAATACAGCCATGGCATCACCTGAACTTACACCAGGAGCTGAGGCTCCCTGGATATTTAGCGACGATATGCCATTGAAACGCTCCAACTTCGGCGAGCCGTAGCTCCAGCGGCCAGTGGCGAAGGCCGAGAAAGGCACCATATTACCAGTGGCGTTCCGGATGTGCCAGAGGTTGACATCTGCCGGGTTCATGCGGAATGGGGCATCGCCCTGCATAAACACCTTCTTGATGCGGCCATCATGAATAAAATCATTGATATAAGAGGATCCCCAGGCAGTTTGCAGTGAGGCATTAATGTCGGCAATGGAAAGGCCAAAGGCACTGGCTTTTTCCTGGTCGACATCAATGTTGTATTGCGGAACATCTTCAAGTCCGTTGGGTCGAACGCCTCTAAGTGAAGGATTTTTTCCTGCCAGGCCCAGCAACTGATTACGGGCATTCATCAGCGCCTCATGGCCTTTTCCATTACGATCAAGAAGTTGGAAATCAAAACCGGAAGCATTGCCAAGCTCCATGACGGCGGGCGGGTAAAATGCAAAAATCATGGCGTCCTTGACGCTCGACAGGGCTCCCATGGTACGACCGGCTATGGAGGCGACATCCTGATCCTTTTTTTTGCGATCACTCCAGTCTTTCAGTTGTACGAACCCCATGGCGGAGTTTTGACCCTGACCGGCAAAGCTGAAGCCGGTCACGCTGAATACGCTTTCAACGACATCTTTTTCCTCGTTGAGGAGGTACTTTTCCATCGCTTTCACGCTTTCGAGTGTCCGGTCCTTCGTTGCTCCGGATGGGGTGGAAAGCTGAACGAACATGAAGCCCTGGTCTTCTTCGGGAAGAAACGAGGTCGGGATACGCATTAATACGACACCCAGCAGTATCACGACCATCATGAATGCCGCCAGAGACCGTTTAACATTGCCGTTCATGACTTTCGCCCCTTTGACATAACGTTCGCGGTTGAGGTCGAACAACGCATTGAACCAGGCAAAAAAACGGCCGAGGATACCTTTGTCGGAACGATGCCCGTTCTTGCTCATCGGCTTGAGGAGGCTGGCACAAAGGGCTGGCGTCAAAATCAGAGCAACCAGAACCGAGAGGAGCATGGCCGAGACGATAGTAATCGAGAACTGACGGAAAATCGTACCAGTGGAGCCTTTAAAAAAAGCCATTGGCACAAATACCGCGGAAAGTACGAGGGCTATTCCAATCAGCGCACTGGAGATCTGCTCCATGGATTTTTTGGTAGCCTCCAGAGGGGAAAGTTGCTCCTCTTCCATAATGCGCTCTACATTTTCGACCACGACAATGGCGTCATCCACCAGTAATCCTATGGCAAGCACCATAGCGAACATGCTGAGGGTATTGATAGAGAACCCGAAGACAGACATGACTCCAAAAGTTCCCAAAAGCACGACAGGCACTGCGATCGTGGGTACCAGAGTCGCACGGAAATTCTGTAGAAAGATAAACATCACAAAGAACACAAGAATAATAGCCTCAAACAGGGTATGAACGACTCCTTCGATGGAGGTCTTGACAAAGGGCGTCGTATCAAACGGGTAAACGATTTGAACACCTGGTGGCAACAGGGTCTTCAGCTCTTCCATCCTGGCTTTCACCAGTTCAGCGGTTTTCAGCGCATTGGCCCCGGTCGCAAGAGTGATGGCCATCCCGGCAGCTGGTTTGCCATTGAAGCGGGTTGTCATGTCATAGTTTTGCACCCCCAGCTCGATGCGTGCGACATCCTTGAGACGCACCTGGGAGCCGTCGGTATTAACCTTCAACATGATTTTTTCAAAATCTTCAACGTTTTTCAGGCGGGATTGGGCTGTAATCGTGGCATTCAGCTGTTGTCCTGGTACCGATGGCGTTCCTCCCAATTGACCGGCTGAAACGTCAGCGTTCTGGGAGCTTATTGCCGACTGCACATCGCTCGTCGTGAGGTTGTAACTGGCAAGCTTGTAGGGATCAAGCCAGATACGCATGGAATAGGGTTGCCCGAACACCTGAATGCTCCCAACACCGGGAATACGGCTTAACGGATCGAGTATTTTGGAGTTAAGAAAATCGTTCATGATGAATTCGTTGACGCGACCATCGGCTGAGAAAACGCCGACAACCATCAGGAATCCGGTGTCCCCCTTGGTGACTTTAAGTCCCTGCAGCTGGACTTGCTGCGGCAGGTTTGACATGATGGATTGCAGCTTGTTCTGCACCTGAACTTGGGCAATATCGGGGTTGACTTCCGGCTCGAACGTCAACGTAATGCTGACATTTCCATTGGAATCGCTGCCTGAGCTAAAATATCGGAGGTGGTCGAGGCCGGTAAGCGCCTGTTCAATAACCTGGGTTACGCTGTTTTCGACAGCCTGGGCAGAAGCTCCCGGGTATGAGGCGTTAATATTGATGGTAGGTGCCGCAATGCGTGGATATTGTTCAATCGGAAGGGTCTGTATGGCAATGAACCCTCCCAGCATAATACAGATGGAGATCACCCACGCAAAAACTGGTCGTTCAATGAAAAATCTGGACATGAGAGCGATTACTTGAATGAAAGAAATTATCTGGCAGGAACGGAAGGTTGTCCAGCCTCTACTGTTTTCACCTTCATGCCTGGTTGAATTTTCATAATACCTTCATAAACGACCTTTTCACCAGCCTGGAGGCCACTCGTGACAATCCATTTGTCCCCGATGATTTCCGCAACTCCGATTGGACGAACGCTCGCCTTGCCGTCTTTACCGACGACCCAAACTGAAACCGAGCCGTCAACATTTCGTATCACCGATTTCTGTGGAACTACAATGGCCTGATCGTCTTTCCATTGCTCCAGACGGGCATGGACAAACATGCCGGGGAGAAGCTCGTGATTGGGATTGGGGAATAGCACCCGGAGCAGAACCGTGCCGGTGCCCGGGTTGATCGTCACATCCGAAAACTTCAGCTTACCGAGCTGGCCAACTGTTTTGCCATCTGTCAAAAGGCGAACGGGAGCAGTTACATTGTCGGAATCCGCACCCTTTAGAGCTTGATGGCGCTTGCGCAAAAGCATCAGCTCCTCACTTGACTGGTAAACGTCCACATAGATTTGGTCAAGCTGCTGTACAACCGCCAAAGCTACAGACTGATTGGCATTGACCAGAGCTCCTTCCGTAACCATTGACTGCCCGATACGTCCAGAAATCGGAGACATGACTTTGGTATAGTCAAGATTGATTCTGGCAGTCGAAACTTCAGACCTGGCGATCGCAACATCGGCCTTGGCCTGGGCAAGGCTTGCTTTTGCGTCGTCATACTCCTGTTTGCTGACCCCGCCGATTTTCACCAGTTCGACATAACGAGCTTCCTTCGCCTGGACCGACTTCACGTTTGCCTCGGCTTTGCCAAGGCTGGAGCGGGTGCTGTTATATGCCGCCTGATACGAAGCGGGATCAATCTGATAGAGTTGCTGGCCTTGCTTGACCATACTGCCTTCCACGAAAAATCGCTTTGTAACAATGCCGCTAACCTGAGGACGTATCTCAGCTATCCGTATGGCCGAGGTTCGGCCTGGCAGGTCTTTGGTCAATGCCACAGGCTCGGTCTTCATAGTTACAACACTGACCTCCGGTTTAAAGTCTGAACCCATTCGGTCAGCTGGCGAACCTTTAGGCCAAAGGTACCAGGCGGCAATCGCAACAACGAGTATGCCTGCAATGATATAAGACCTTTTCATGATGGAAGTTATCCTTTATGTGAGTTGTGTGGTTGGTGCGTGACTCTCCGGCTCGCTTGCATACATCGCCCGGATACCCTCCAGAAACGAAAAACGCTCCTGGCTGCTCCAGTTGACCATGCCGAACCACTCGTGGCAATTGAATCCGATCAAAGCAAAAAAGACTATGCGGGCGGCTTCCGGCTTCGCTCCTGCGTCCATGGCTTTCAGATCATGAATGGCCCATTCCCGCATCTTCCGCTGGAGAGAGACCTCACTTGACATTGAGGAGGATAGTGCCATTGCAACAGTTCGTTCAATGTCATCAGGGGCCTGCTCCGCCAGCTTTATTCGCGCAAAAAGCTCTGGATGGGGAGTATCAGCACATTCTTGAACAAGCATATCGATACGCGCTCTATCCCGTTGAAACTGGCGATCGATAAGTGCCTCCAAAAGGGCTGTCTTGGATTTATAGTCATACACAACCCTGGATTTGCTGATTCCGGCCTCCTGTGCAACGGCGTCTATAGATAAGCGTGATACCCCGAGCTTGACGACAACACGCTCAATTGCATCCAGAATTTCGTGAGTGCAAACTTTCTTGGTTCTGGCCATGATACTTTCCCCTTGAATGGTTGGTATTAATTTAAACACGATCGTTCTTTTATACAATTTATTTTCTAAATGTTTGCAATGATGATGAAAATAAAAGAGAGGTACTGGAATCAGAGGTGGGAACACTGAAGCAGGTGGCAGGTGGCTAAGGAAAATCGCCAGAAAATGGGGGTATCTGGATGATTCAGGGGGAGCTGCTAATGTTAGAGCGAACCGTTCTCTTATTCAGTCTTTTTCCTGTATCCCAAACCTGAGAACGAGGCTAGCAACGTTCCATCTTCATCTTTTATTTCGACTTTATACCCGCTAATCTTTTTACTTTTACTTTCCTCTCTTGCTTCAGCCCTGATATATGTTCCTGCGGGTGCTTTGAAATAAGATATCGATGCATTAATTCCTACTGTGGTACTTCCATCAGCATTACTCGCTATAGCAAACGCATAATCGGCAAGCGTAAATATTGCGCCACCCTGAACAATATTGATACCGTTCTTATGCTTGTCTTCGATTTTCATTTCAACCAAAGCATATCCCGGAGATGCTTCAACTATCTCAATACCTAACAACTGGGCGAACCTGTCGTTTTTCACATTTTTTAGAATGTCTTTGTCCATCTGTATTCCTCAAAAAAGTTAGTACCTGCGCCGAAGATTTAATGCTGACAATAATTACGTTGATCCGACTGAACCACAGATTATTGAACGTATAGCATAGAAGACATTGAATATAAAGCTTTCCGTTGCTTTTGGGTCGATATGGAAATTATAAAACGGGTAAGAGTAACCGTAACGATCGATTCCTGCGCCTGAAAATTCGCAAGGCAAATACCACTACACCCAACAAGAAATACCAGGCAACCAGCATCACCATGTTATCAGGAATCGGATCCGATTTCGGAATCATCACAGCAGAATAAAACGGTCTGGAAAGAAAAGCGCTGCCCAAAGGAGGAAATCCGAGAGCCTGTTTGAAGGTTCCGTGTATTGCTTGAGCTTGAACAATTACAATTATTCAAGCTCATCGGCAATTGCTGCAGCAAATAGCCGGAACCGGTGTGAGTGGCGAGGTTCGCAATATCCGGTGATGACCAAGTTCACTTCCCAACGGATCACGCTCTTTATTCTGAACTTCAGCATTTAGGCTACTTAAGCTTCGGCTGAACTGTGTTGCTGAAGTCGTTCCATATACAGAAGCAACGCCCCTAAACAGTTCCTCCATCTTTGCTGCTGAAAAGTTGTCGAAGTGCTCCGATAGTCTGGTAATCTGACCGTAAACCTCGACACAAAGCACGCTCAGTGGTACGTTAAGCGGCAAGCCGTATAGCTCTAGCATCGATGTAACCTCTGCGTTACTCCAACAGCCGCAGCCATAACGCCCAACCGCTTTATCACGACTCAGCTTCTGGAGTAGCTCACGTTCAAGATTCCTAGCCGCTTCAGGGTCTTTGTGCTCGTGGGCAGAGTTGATTCGTTCCTGATAAATCGCCTGGATCTCACGAAAGTCGGGAAGATCCAGTTCTGTGTGTGCGAGCAGGATATTTCGAAAATCGAGGCCGTCAGCTTGCCTGACCTGCGCATAGAGCAAACACCAGAGCGAAGTTCTTGGCGGATCAGCGGTAACATTTTTTCCATCAGCCACCGCTTTGGCAAAAGGAGCTGAAACACAGATTTTCTCCTCACTCCTTGTAACCGTGCAACTGAGGTTTGGTGCCGGATGCTGCAGACCGGTGACGCGGAGCTTCCTACCAAAACGACCTTGCGCCGTGCTCCATATCCTGTCAGAATGCCCGTAACGGAACTCGTAGGTATACATACCGAACAGTTCCGGGCTTTCCGGATACAAACCTGCAGGAAGTGGCAAAAGATAAAAATGTCTATCCTTATCGATGGACTTTTCGAGCTTCTGCATCGCGTTCAATCCAGAATGCTCATCGGCAGACTCTGGCGTTACCACCCTTACGTACTCGGGGTCAATTGGAACTGTCGGCTCATCTGGCAACACCATCAAAGAAGGATCATTGTTGCTCAAGAGCTGATCCGACGCATAGGCAAGAACGCGTCCATAGAGGTCGTCATGTTCATCATCCGGCTTGCGGTCGAATTCGAGCCAGAGGTAACGGCGACGCGGTTCGGTTGCCGAATAGGCATGATCGCGCACGTAGGGCGAAAGGGCAATGCCTGCGCCAATGAGCTTTGGAACCTGAACAGGGTTGACGGTAGTCGGAAGCGTCAGTTCAGGAGTCTGGAATGCACCGTCGGATTCTGGCGCCGGATTATCAGCATCTTGCCGGAACGACGGCTCGATGCTGTACTGCACGGCAAGGGTATCGGGATGCTGTCCGAGGGTCGGCTGCATGTCGATCACATCGATGAAGATGATGCGCATGTAGTCGCGATGCACCTTGCCCTCGACATCGTCCTGGATAGCCTGGAACGATGCGATGCGGCGCAGTTCAAGGTCACCAGCTATGCTATACTCCTTCTTTGATTCAAGAATTTCGGCATCAGACTTTTCAATATTTGGCGTTTTAGTTTTTTCCTCTTCAATTTCTTGGCCCCACATACGTCGCTGACTTATCGTAAAGCTCGTGTCTGCAAGACCATCCCAGCTCCAGTCGCGATTGAGATACAGTGAGGTGCAAACGAACCAGTGGCCAGCCAGCTCGTTGCGGCTTGCAAACGTGACACTGCTGTTATCGGGAGCCATGCTGTGGCGTACCAGGTTACTGCACCAGAACTGTAACCGTTCGCCATTTTCAGAAAGTAGCGTCGTCTCCTTGCACTCGACGTCCAGCGCCTTGGCAAGCCGCTGGACGATATCCGGCATACTCTCGGCATTTCCCTGCAAGGTCTTGAAAACAATAGGATTGAGCTTGACGCTAACGGGATTCGGCAGGAGGTGGATTCCCTGCAACACCTTTGGATCGTTGGTTCCGCTAAAGAGCGCGTGTTCGTTTTTCGACTGACGGCGCACACTGAACACAGTCTTTTTTCCATAGCGACTGTCGCGGTCGGAGTCATTGTTATCGATGTTTCCCCAATAATCGCCCTCTCCTTCGCATACCGCCCTGAAAGTAATGCGAATATTCCGCGTTGTCGGCAAAACGATATTGCCAGAACTTGCTTTTATAGTGGCATCCAGTTGGTCATTTTTGTAAGGCTTATACTTATCTCCGAAGTTCAGTACCGGCACATCGACATACTCGACCGGAATGGTGAGGCTTTCCACAAAATCCGCAGGGAACGTCCGGTAAGTTCGATACAGGGTGATATAATGCTCGCGGCCATCATCACTGGCAAGATTGTCGAGCTGCAAGGTTTCAACCTCGACCTTTACTTCTAACTTCACGACGTCCGGATCGGGTATGCCAAACGCCACTCCTTTCTGTTCTTCATGTATCTTCTTCAATGACTCCCGAAGTGCTTTGATAGGTTTAGCGTATTTGGCGGTATAGACCACAGCGGGAAAGCCCAGCAAAGGACGGGCAATCTCAAACGCGTCGCCTGAAAAGTTTGCTTCTCCGGTATTAAGAACAATACCGTTGGCATCGTTAGCACTCTTTCTGTCCTCTACCTTGTCGTACCTGGAATTGAGTACCCGCAGGGCGTTCGGTGCGATGTAGCGTCTGAAGGCAATAGTCGCAACATGGCTTGGATAGTCGTGCGCCGGTGAGGCATTGGCGTCGGGACCGCCACCGCTAATGTCACTCATCCTCACACGGAAATCGTACGAGTTACCATACTGCAAGCGGGTCTCGGTTTTGACTGCCCGGTAGGTATCGCTGACCGTCACGGGAAACTCTACACCCTCTTGCGTATTTGCGTATAACTCGGCAGCTTGGCGGTCAGGCAGCACCATCGACGTGTCGTTCCAGTTGCCATAATAGAGCGGAAGCCAGTAGTTGACGCCGCCTGCGCTGTCGAGCTTTGTCGGGTAAACCTGAAATGGCAACTCCCCGGAGTAGGTACCGATGGGAATATCTCCGAGCATCATCTCACCGTTACTCTCTACGGCAGTAAGGCTATCCCATTTTGCCGATGAATCGCCGCTCTTACGGACTTCGATATGGTAGCCGTTCACGCCAAGCAGAGCGTCGAGACGGCCTCCTCCTTTTACCGTATCATCCAGAGCAAGCTGGCGGAGATACCAGACGAGAATCTGTTCGTCCTCCCATCCGAGCCGTATGCCCATCTCTTTCTGCGGATGGAAACCATCATGCTCCTCTTCGAGCAAATTCTGGCTTACCGGCTGGTTGGCATGCACAATTGTTGTAAAGCCTTCATTGTAGCGTGCCGCCTCGACGTACAGATCGTCCCAATTGCCAACAGGGTCTTTGCCCGGTTGCATGACCGGGAAGAGAACGGAGGCAAAGAGCGATCGTGCCTCACCTTTTTTCAGCATTGGCATGCGGGCCGCGTATCGTGAGATGAAAATACCGTCATCATCCGGCAAGGAGGCTTGCAGCTCGCTGGCGTAGGTCGTTCCCGACTTGATCGTCACATAAAGCCATCCCCCTTTGGTGAAATCGCCATCTGCAAGCTGCACGGTCGTTTGGTAGAGCAACCCGCTGCAGATCGCAAGCTGCTGCTGACGGAGCAGATGTGCATAAACCTTGCCCCAACTCACCTTGTTGTCGATAACGAACTGAGGCAAATCCTTCTTCTCGCGGAGAGCACAACGGTAGCTGTCGTCGATAACCGCGTTCGGATGCCTCGGCCCCGTGAAGTTGAACGCCCGGCGGTACGAAAGCGGCAGGTACTTTTTCACCGACGAAGCCACCGCAACAGGATCCGGAGCTATCTGTTGATTGGCCTGTCCTACGCTCCTGCTCTCGTCGATATCGAAATATTGCGTTTTCAGGGTCTGATAGAGTTTCTGAATATCAGGAGGATAGACCAGTGACGCGGGATCAAGCAACCGTTCATTCGGAAGACTTGGCGTTTTGCCAGGGAACTCCTCAGGCTTGTTCACCACCACAATGGAAAATTCAGGTTTGACGCTCACGAACGGCAGAGCCGTCCCTCCTGGATTCGCCCCCGAATAGCTCAGCACAACGGGCTCAAGCGGCGAGATGTTCCTCGGGATGAACACGATATTCAGCGAAAGCAGGCCAGTGCTGTCCACGCTTTGTGGAAAAGCCATCAGTGTAAAGCGGGTATTCTTATACGAAGGCATGATGATGCTGCATTTATAGTGAATAATCCGGTTTCGTCTGGATGCTTACGCGATTTGGCGCGTCTCTCCCCAGGTTTCGCTGAAACTGATATTGATAACAAGGAAAATGCTGATGTCGAGACCAAAGGTCACTTGCGCTTTGCAATTGGTCGGCGCATCGTCATCAAGCTTTTCGACAGTGCCTTTGGCTTCGATGGTGATCGTCACGCCAACCAGTCCACCAAGCAGCTCGGCATGACCGCGGAAGAGCATGAATGCAGTAATGGCAACGGCCTGATTACTGTCAACGTAGATTTCGACGCCGATCATGAAGAGAATGCTCACATTGCCGATAACCGGTAGCCCAACGCAGAGCTGCGCGCCGAAACCGAACTTCATGTCGAGCGCAATTTTCGGACTGGTATCAGCACGAAGCTCCAGATCGACGTTTCCTACGGCGTATACCGTTGCTACCGCGATGGAGTAACACATGACCTGCAAGCCGCCGTGGAATTTGAACATCGCCCCTGCTGTCGGCAGCAGTTGATTAGGATCAGACGTAACCTTCAGCGCTGCATTGAAGAAGATGCCAAGCCCGAGACTTGCCTCAAGCTTGAGCGGAATACTGGGTTGATTGTAGGCATCTCCCATCGGAAACCTGATCAGCGGAATATCCTTTTTGGCTTCGAATTTGTATTCCCAGAGATTCGCGCTGTTGCTCATGGCAATCTGAAGACCTTTGTTCATCACCTCGGCATAATTGCCCGTCGAGAGGGCTGCAAGAACTTCAAGAATATCGATAACCGGTTTCAATTCCTTGCTATACTCGATCTCCGGCGACGGAAGTTCAAATTTGTCATCGGCCGCACTGCCAAAATTGGTTGATGTGCCTTTCTTTGAGTTAAAGTTCCCCTTGATCGTTATCATACGTTCCATCGGCCCAAGATCGACCACCATCTGGATGCTGCTCATGCGCCCTTTCCAGGTTTTCGCCATGTCGGAGGCAAAGGATTCGACATTAAAGTCGAATTTGCCATCGTAATCGACATACTTTGAGGGATCCTTCTTTCCCGCTTTACTGGTTACCTTGTACTCGACGTAGATTTTCAGTCCGGTAACATCTACAAGCGGATACTCGAAACTCGGAAGGTCAAACCTTATGAGATCGTTCACCGCGCCATTGGCTTTGTCTTTGATGAGTTTGTAGCCTTGGTCGATGAGTTTGCCTGCTTCTTCCCTTACATCCAACTCCATTATCTTCCAAACACCGCGACCCAGATCCGATGCACCAGCAAGCTTCTCAAACACTTCGGAGATATCACCAGGGGTCTTGCTTGTATCGACACCCGACAGTAACGGTATAGCCGAACCGAAAACACTTTCTGCATCGCCAATATTTGGAAAGATTGCATTCCCGTTCATCAGACGGAACGCGTCGGCCAGGAGCGGCGGCGTTTTGCTCAGGAGCGATTCGACCGTCGGTTTGAACGACGGCGTCAGGAACAGCACCTTTTGGGTGTTCATGTTCTGCAAAAAGCCAAAATTGATCGTCGCTACACCAGGAACTCTAAGCAAATCACCAGGGTAGGCAATCCGCACCAGTTCATTAGTAACAGAGGCGGGATCAATGACAATATCTTTCATCCATTCACCAACACGAACGAGCGGAACACTCAACTCGTCGGGCAGCGGCGTCACTTCGCCGGTACCTCGCTGGTGGCGCACCATCGTCCAGCTTCCATCTTTGGGAAGCACAACGGAGCCCCGTGCCGCAGCCACAAAAACAGGATTGTTCAACGCATCGGTCGCGAGACTCACATCAACCCGGTCGAGCCGCATACGCTGTTTGGTTCCAGCAACCTGAACAGTACATTGAATCTCAGCGCCAATGGTGCCGCTTTCGTACGTCAGCAGGCCAATGAAATCTTCAGGAAAAATCGGTTCCCCTTGAGGAGCCAACTGTACGTATCCAACCACGCCTCTGCTCGGAACCTTGTCGTTTTTGCCTCCTTCAACCACGTGTTCGAGTTCGATATCGGCATCGAAGGTGACGGCAACCATATCCACTGATGCTGTCGTGTAGCTCTTGGGCTTCTCGTGAATATTTTTGACATTAAACACGCCGTGGACAATACCGGGATGGAAGGTATAGCGATTCTTCTCCTTGTAGGTATCGTCATAATAATCGAGCGTACCGTCAGCTTTAGCATACGCCTTGCGGAACCTGAAATCGAACTTGCCGTCACTTTCGGCTTTCCACCCGCTATCGACACGGCACACGTATCCATTGGCGAGCCGGAACAAGGTGAACGTACGCACCACTTTCACGCCCCATGGATAGATCATGCTCTTGACCTGCACCACCTCGTGCGACGTACGTCCCGTGGTGACGTTGAAGAGCGCCTGGCTGGTCTGCGCAAACGCGGCTTCTGTGTTGTGCCAGTCGCTAAAGATACTTGCACCGTAGCCGCTCAGCCCGGCCTTCACGACCGGTGATGCAGGACGATTGATCAGTCCTGATTTGTTGAAGAGAAACTCGCCATTGAAAATCCTAGTGCCTGAATGGCCCAGAGTGCTCTCATCGTGGGCTGAACCATCTGGACGGTTGATGTTGAAAAACTGCAACGTCATCCCGTCAAAGAGATTGGAATCACCATCACTGAATGACGAGCCTGCGGTCAACTCAAACTGAATACCGCCATTCACATAGTTTTCAAATACCGGCCTGACATTCTCAATGGTAGGCTTCTGCGCCTGTGTAGACTTTCCATTGAGCACTGCTGCGGTAAACATGCCAAACGGCAGATTGAAGAGCGCATACGTCCGGCCGTCCTTCCTGTGGCGATAGGTTTCAACCAGATATTTCGACAGCGGGATAGGAGAGAGCGGCACCAGCTCCTTACTGAAATTTCCGACACGGGTCGGGAATCCGTCGTTCTGATAGTAATTGAACCCTACGGGTGGATCGAACGGTACATCATTCGGGTTACCGTTGGGGGAAAAGTCTGGTGCAGTAAGATTGAACACCGGCTCCCAGGAAATCTGCGGCACCGTGAAGGCGTGCGCAAACATTCCTTTTGTCACGACGTCAAGTCCATTGACCTGAATGGGATACACCGATGCGTTCGACTCATCCTGCACATCAACTTTGAACATCCGGCCAATCACCGATTGCTGACTGGCGTTGAGGAAGTTGAACGCCACTCCCATCTGGTTCGCCTTGCTGCTCACATCGAGAAGGGCGAAATCCTCAACACCGGGAGACTGGACTACTGAAGCTGGTTGCTCAAGCATCATGGAACGGACTTGGGGTGCACTCCCTTGAGCCTGTCCGGCATAGGCTTTTGCAAACGGGCTAGCCTTTGCAATATCGAGGTACGATGCCGGCTCGCTAACCTGCGGTGAAGTCTGCTTCACAGGAGAAAGCTTCTGTACAGGAAAGGCAGCCGTCAGCGGCGCAAAATGGAATGAAACCCCAACCTTGTCGCTGCCGTCTTTCTGCTCCCACTGCACAAAACCGATCAGCCAGAGCCAGACAACGCTATCCATCCGGGTCACACTTGCCCCCGTCAAAGCTCCAGAAGCGACCGGCTGGCGGCTCTGCTGGAACTGGTTGGCAAGCAGACCAAGATTCGCGGCATAAGGATCGGGCAAGGTAGGAAGGTAGGAGAAAAGGCCGAAGCCGAGGTAGAGTTTCCCCTTGAGCAACGATGTAAACTCCGCATTGCTTTCGGCAAACAGCACCACGCTGTTGGGCGGTGTAACGGTAAACAAGGCGTTGTGCATGGCCAGACCATACGGTCGCACTTGCGGTATTTTGCTTCCTTCAGGGCTGTTGTCCAGCAGCACGTCATTGTCAACCAAAGCCACCTGCCATTTCGCTTTTCCGGCAACCAGAGTCCAAAGGCTTTTTTTCGTGGCGACAGAGACCGCAGTGCCATCGACCTTAACCGGACGATCGATCTGCATCCGGCATATTGTTGTACCAACGGCCATCTCATGCCCGTTGGCGGCAGTGTTATAGAGGAAAAGTGACTCCTTTGGCAGCTGCCACTCCATCGTGGTACCAAAACGATTCGCCTCGTCCTGCCACATATCGAAGGTCATGGAAGTCCCGCTGCCATCGCTCTTCAGGTCTGTCAACCCAATCCGTCCGGGTTCGGCAAGAATGAACGGTGCAGGCAGCGAAATCCGGTGGTCTCGGAGGTTAACTGTAGCCCCATCGAGCCCCGGCCCGCATGAGATGACAAGTGCGCCATTGCCATCAGCTTCCGGCGGAGCCACAATATCGATCTTCGCCGCAGAAATGCTCCACCAGCTTCCCAGAACAGGAGCGCTTCCCTCAAGATTGAAAAAGGGTGACTTACATGAATTGACCGAAAACGACTTTGCATCATACTGAACCGGAACCACCAACCGGCTGAGGAAAGGAAAAAATGCGCAGGTATTGTTCCCTTTATAGGCAAATCCGCCACTGCTCCCGAAAACCGTCAACGAAGCTGGAGCAATGTTGATTATTTTTGTCGTTGCACCCTTGATGCTGAATTGAAAACTCGCTGGCAAGGTGATCTTCATGTCGCGGGCATCAACTCCATAGGGGCTCGATGGATCGCTTGTAAAAGCTGAATTCTGTTCGAGCTGCAGATCACATTGAACAGTCGTTGCTGCCGACACGGTCAACTTGCCACTCACAATCTTCGGATCTGCATCAAGCGTAATCTTTCCACCCTTCACCCGAAGGCCACAATAGTAGGCCGCATCTGCTGACGGATCGAATACCCTGGCGCTGACCCACACCGAATCTGCCACAACGGTGTATATTTTTGTGACCTCGACCGGCAATGAATTAGCAAGTATGAATCGAGGACTGCGGAACGTTGCCTTGAAGAGGATCGCGGGCATCACCCAGCCTTCGATGTAAAGCGGAATCAGTTTTTCAGTTCGAACAAAGTCGAAATAAAAGTCTTGGCCAGAGCTGTCGCGAAATGGACCTTTCGTTGTAACCCTGACACCAACCGCCGCTTCAGTGGCGCTGCCCGGAACCTGCGACGTCCTGATCGGTAAGGAACGCATAAACACCTGCACATCGCTTGTTGTACTCGGGCTGATGCGGCTGGCAATTTCGTCCAGCTTTTTGAGACGCGCATCCCCTATGCCCGATTGCGCATAAAGATCACTGTTACGAAACAGAAAATCCTGGTTGCGAACCGTTGCGGCATTTTGGCGGAGCAACGCCTGAGCCAGCTTGTTCTGAACTTCTTCGAGAGAGAGCTCTTCTTGTGGGCTCCCGGTAAGAATCTGACCGGTCAGATTATAGAGTAAAGCAGAAAGGTTGTTTGCAGGCATGGCAGTGAACGTTCATGTGGAAAAATCAACCTTCTATATGGCTCACAGTCAAAAAACTTCGCGTATTCCTTAGTTCAGCTTAAAACCGAAGCTTGACCTTGGATATGGCGACTGACTTTAGCGAGTTTTGAACTCAAATCAAACAAGAATGTTATCTACTAATGCTGGTATAACGTGATAATGCTGGAGATACTTTACTCAAAAAATTTCGAAAGTAATCGGCAAGGAGTGCCTGATATCAACATTGCTTGGGGGAGTACATAATTAACTTACACATTACTAAAAGCATTCACAATAATTAATGCACTCCGCGCTAAATTAATTGTGAATGCTTCTACCCTCATAATGAGCATAAAAAAAATATATCTCTACTGACAGAACTGAGAGTGGGATCAAGAAAAAAAAGATCACCAGCATCAGGAAAATAAAACGTCATAAACTCCGGAAAATAGTGTTCAATGGTTTCTTTTCACGGACTGTCGTAATGATCGTCAGGGGTTTCCATGTGTTTGTGTGCTTTGCTTCCAGCAATTTATACAATCATTATAAGTAGTGTATGAACGAAAAGACGCTATGATATTATATAATAATACGTTATATTGATATTTGAAGGTCGAAAATATTTGAAAATTTCAGTGAATCCTTGATCAAAAGCGTAATAACCCCTGATTATAAGCATTGTTGACTGAAAAAAGGTGTTACAGGGTACCCTCAGACAGAAACC
>CAINOC010000066.1 GCA_903851385.1 uncultured Chlorobiaceae bacterium
AAGTGTTAGAGAGAAGTCAAAAATAGCTTTTCTCCAGTTATCAAGGAAAGAAAAAACCGATAACTTGCAAAATCTCCTGACAGGGCTTATATTCTCAACTCTTATACAACTCATACCTGATTGGTGTTACCATGGCAAAAGGAAAAGAAAACAGAATCGTTATTACGCTTGAATGCACTGAAGCTAAAAAAGAAGGGCAGACAGTTTCAAGATATACGACTACAAAAAACAAGAAAAATACCACTGAACGTCTTATCTTAAAAAAGTACAACCCAAATATGCAGAGACACACCTTGCATAAGGAGATTAAGTAAGCTGATCTTTGACCGTACAGCAAAAGGATGGCGCTTAGTGTTCCGGTCTGAGCATAACGCAATGCCCGAATGGCGGAATTGGTAGACGCACGCGTTTCAGGGACGCGCGCCGCAAGGTGTAGGAGTTCGAGTCTCCTTTCGGGCACAAACAATCTTCCCTGTGATATGCACGCAAGCTCACTCAGCAATATCTCAACAGTTGATTCGGTTCAGTCTGAATTTTACACACACACAACACACAGGCATGCACCTTTTCCTGAGAAGGTGCTTTTTTTATGCTTTAATAATCCAAAACATCAGCAGTAGTGGATCATACCAAAATAAACCTGCTTGTCAAGCTTCAGCACCTTGATAATCAAATAGAAAGTATAGTCAGCTTGCAGAAAGGGCTCCCTGAGGAGATTACGGCTCTGGATGAAGACCTGAGATTCACCAGTCGCCAGATCGAATCACGAAAAAAAACAGCTGATGAGCGCATGAAACTGCGACAGCAGCTGCACGAGAGCATCCATGAGTGCAAAAACAAGATCCTGAACTTTAAGGAAAAGCAGACTCTGGCCCGCAACAATAAGGAGTATGATGCTCTCTCCAAGCAGATAGAATACGAAGAAAAGGAGATAGCCCAGGCGGAGATTCAACTTCAGGATATTGTTCATGCTGAACAGCGGGCACTGGAAATCCAGAAAAAAGGTCGTCAGATGATTACCGAAAACCGCTATGACGAAATTACTGAGGAGATGATGCCTGACGATGTTCTGCTTCAGCAGCTTGAAGACTTAACTAAACAACTTGCTGTTAAAAAAGAGGAACTGGACAGCATTGTTATTGAAACAGCAGAGGACGTTGATTCTCTGAAAATAAAGGTCAAAGCACAACGAAAGCTTATTCAGACTGAAGCAGTAAGATTGCTCGACAAGTATGACCACCTTAGAAGCGGCAGTTTGCAGAATGCAGTTGTAAGACTGAATCGTAACGCCTGTTCGGGCTGTAATACCAGAGTCCCTACCAATCGTCATACGATGATTGTTCAAGGCGGATTCTATCTTTGTGAGTCATGCGGCAGAATTGTGGTTCATGAAAGACTCTTTGATGAAGCTGAAGGCTGAAGCTTTCAGTACGTATGGTTCTTTGACAAGCTGAAACCAGAAGTGTGCAGTCGCCGTGTAGCATCAGGCTACGGCGGAGGAAAGTCCGAACTTCACAGGGCAGGGTGCCGGTCGAGAGTCTAAGACTCAAGCCTGGGGATGACGGCGCAAGCCGGTTATCACAGATAGTGCAACAGAAAATAAACCGCTCCGGGCAACCGGAGTAAGGGTGAAATGGCGGTGTAAGAGACCACCAGACATTACAGTAATGTAATGTGCTTGGCAAACCTCCCCGAAGCAAGGCTAAATAGGAAAACTTTCTCCTCTTGGGGGGATAAGAGTGGCCCGCTCAAATCCGAAAGGAGAGTTTTCGGGTAAGCCGCATTAGATAAATGGCTGCAGTTTTATCCGGTTACGGCCGGATAATCCACAGAATTCGGCTTATAGCTTCGGTTTCAGCTTTTTTTTACCTCTCAATACTGGCGTCTCAGCCGTGCAGTGCTCCCCTAGTACCCCAAATTCCGCTTGTTTCGGGAAAAATTCATTGCAAGTCCTACCATAATCATATTTCCGATCAAAGAGGAGCCTCCATAAGAGACAAAAGGCAGAGGAACTCCAATGACAGGAATAAGACCGATGGTCATGCCTGTATTGATAACAATATGAATAAATAACAGAGATACATATCCGGTCAGAGTCAATTCAACAAACCTGTTTTTTATTGAAAATATTGCCCAAATCAACCTGAGAATCAGCGTCAGATAGAGTGACAGCAAGAGTGCCGCTCCTATAAAACCAAGCTCTTCACCAATAACACAAAAGATAAAATCGGTCCATTGTGCGGGAATAAATCGCAGTTGTGTTTGTGTTCCATGAAGAAATCCCTTCCCTAATAATCCTCCCGAACTTATTGCTATTTTTGCCTGAAGAACATTATATCCTGCCCCTTGAGGATCGTTCATGGGATCAAGAAATGTCTGGATTCTATCGATTTGATGAGGTTTGAGGATGCTGGTTGCAAACTTGTGTGTAAATAGGCTGGTCGCAAGGCCTGTACCAATGACAAGTAACTGGTGAAGCTGAAATTTCTTGCGATGAACAATCAATATGACGAACAGCAACAGGGCAAATCCGATAATAAAATAAATATTGAAAAACCCGCTGATCATAAGAATCAGCGGGAAAGCAACCAGCATGAGGATGTAGATATCAAACCCTGAAACAATAAGCATGGGAGCAATAAATGACATACAGGTAATCGTTGTTCCCATATCAAGCTGAAGGATGATCAGCAGGGCCGGAAAAAAAGCAATTCCGAGAGCAATGAAAAAATGGGGAAGTAACCGGATATCTGTTTCGTCATCAGAGAGGAATCTTGCAAGAGCAAGAATGGTTGACATTTTAGCTATTTCGGAGGGCTGAAAACTGAAAAAGCCAATTTTTATCCAGCTTGAGTGACCGCCGACTTTTTTACCAAAAAGCAGTACTGCTACCAAGAGCAAAATCCCTATCGCATAAAAGATATAGGCGTTATCACGGATAACACGAACATCATGGGAGTAGACAAACGACATAACAACGATACCTATCACGCCCCAGGAGAGCTGACGGTAAAACAATGTTGCATCACCTGTTCCGTGGGTTGCGCTATAGACCGCCATCAATCCGATAACTATAATCCCCAGCATCGGAACCAGAAACCATAAATCGAGTTTGCTTTGTTTTTCCATCTTGCTATTGAGATTCTCGACTGATTAACTCTCTGGATGTTTCATCCCAGGATAGCTAGAATATCCCGGGTCTTGCGCACCCTGCCTATCCTTGGAAATATAGTTTCTATGGTATGCTGGTGTTCCGAAGCACTACGGCTACTCATCGCGTCTTCAACAAAGATTTGCTGATATCCATATTCATAAGCAAAGCGCCCGGTGCTTTCAACGCCGATATTAGTTGAAATACCGCATAACACAATAGTATCAATTTCCCGGCGGCGCAATTGCAAATCCAGATCAGTGCCATAAAAAGCTCCCCACTGCTTTTTAGCAATACAGTGATCATTTTCCTGCGGGTCAAGCTCAGGTACAAGATCACTCCAATCAGCACTCAGTTGCGCTTTTGACAAGGGAGTTATGCTATCAGTAATCGGCACAAGCCGGTCTTTGCCATCAGGTGAGGCAGAGACAGTAACTAAAAAAACCGGCATGTGATTGTTACGGAAAGCTTCTGCCAATTTTGCAGCATTACAAATAACCGTATGAGCATCATTAGGCTTTGTCGGGAGTGCGGTTATACCCTTCTGCAAATCTATGATTACTAAAGCTGTCGAGAATTTATCAATCGAAGTGTCCATGAATATGAGAACGGGAAGGAAAGTTTAAAACCGTAACATACTCATTTGTTATGAAGATATACATCTTCTTTCGCTTTAAGGTCATTTGACCAACCTCCACCCAAGGCGACGTAGAGTGCTGTCGTATCCTGGAGTTGCTGGGCTTCGGCCTGCAAATAACCGATTTTAGCCTGATGATACTGAATATCAGTGATCATTACCTGCAGGTAGTTGGCCGTTCCTGCCTGGTAATTGGCCTTCAGAAGATCCATTGCAAGCTTTGCATCATGCACAGCCTGAGCTTCAGTTTGCGCCAGTTCAGCGTCGTGCTCTAAAGCACGCACAATATCAGCGACCTGGGCAAATGCAGCAAGAACGGTTTGCTTATAGCTGGCAAAACTCTGCTGATAAGCATCAATTGCAGCGCGACGTTGTGCTCTCAGTGTGCCGCCTTTAAATATCGGAGCTGTAACATTTGCCCCTAACCCCCAAACATTACTGGCGCTGTTAAAGAGATTGCCCGTTGTTTGGCTGGTCTGTCCATAACTTGCGTTCATGGTAAAACTTGGGAACAATGCTGCAGTAGCAACCCCTATACCGGCACTTGCTGCATGCAACTGCGCTTCGGCCGCAAGAATGTCGGGGCGCTGGCGAACCAGTTCTGAAGGGAGGGATAAGGGTAACTGGCGCGGCAGTGAAATATCAGCTAGCCAAACTGTCGGTAGTTGGAATTCAGCAGGTGTTTTACCCTCAAGCGTCGCAAGAAGATGTTCCGCCTGACTTAACTTCTGGCGGAGTGGAGGCAGTGTCGCTTCAAGCGCTTTGAGCTGGAGGCGTAAGGTGAGCAGTGCTCCATAGGTGGAAATACCAGCCTGGTATTGTTTTTCAGCAATGCTGATCTGATCTTTTTCCATGGCAATCAACTGCCCTGTCTCTTCTATTTGTGCATGATAAGCGGCAATAGCAATAGAAGTATTAACAATGTTTCCCGTGAGCATCATGTAGGTACCAAGGGCAAGAGCCCTTTGCTGGTCGACCTGTGCCGACAACCCTTCAACAGCTCTTCGCTGCCCTCCAAAAATATCGAGCGCGTAGCTTACTGATGAAGAGAGTGTTGTCAAATTGAAGATGCTCGACGGAGCTGAGCTGCCGATGGCTGCCGGGGCACTTTTTTCTCGGGTTTGGCCAAACGTTGCACTGAGCTGAGGGTAAAAAATGCCGGAGCCTGCACGCAAGTTTTCCTGACTTTGCCTGAGACTGGCCTCGGCCGCCTGTAAGCCGGGATTATCAGCCAAACCGACACTGACCGCAGCATCCAGCTGTGTTGAATTGAAAGCCTTCCACCAATGAGCTGACGGGCCGACCCCCTCATCAAAACATTGCGAAACACCGTCAACCGTAGCGATCTCTTTAGGATCGCCTTCATGGGTGTACCGGGTTACCTTTGGCGCTTCAGGACGAACAAAGTCCGGACCAACGGCACAGCCCGATAAAAGCAAGAGGGATACCCCGAATGAAACGAGCAGAGCACTGCCCCTGTGAGAGCCCTGATATCCAGTGCTATTTTTTGGGGGTACTATTTTTTTCACCAATGTAGACATCAACAAGTTGACCTGGATAGATTGACACGCCCTTTTGTTTTTCAAAACTGAAAATAACCGGCAGTACCCGCACATCAACCCGCTCTGTTCTCTGGCTTGAGAGTTCGATCTTGGGAGTTACATTCGGCTGTATTCTCACAAATTTCAACGGAATATTGATATTCGTTCCCTGAATAGTCATTCTCGCCTGCATCTCGGACGGGTCAGGAAGCCTGCTGATGAGGATTTCATCAACGTAACACCGAACAGCGAGATCGCCTTTCATATTACCCAATACCATAACAGGCTGAAACACTCCTGTGTAGGTATCATAGACACCTTGGCTTGATATAAAGCTACCCGTGGCGGTATTGATTGACAGAACAGTACCATCAGAAAGAGCCTTAATGACATACTTCCCCAACAGGGCATTTGCAGCCTGATACTGCTTTTGAGCCAGCTCTAGCGTTGCCTTTGCTGCTTTGGCTGCATTTTCTGCGGTATCCAATGCATCCTTACTTACTGAGCGCTGATCCAGCACCCAAGAGGCTTTCTGTTTGCTGTACTGATCCTGCAGGTTTTTTCTTGTTGCTTTTGCTACATCAATCTGGGCTTTTGCTGATTCAGTGGTGGAGCGTTGTACAGAATCTTCAAGGATAAACAAAGGAGTTCCTGCCGGAACATGCTGACCTTCAGTTACTAATATTTTCACAACAGTACCTGGAACTTCAGGATAAACGTTGATATTTTCGCCACTGGTCTGCGAAGTTTCAACAATACCGTTGGCATAAATCCCTTTTGCATAAGGATTCGATGCAGGTTTGAACGCCGGTGGCTGAGGCTTGGCCGGTATGCCTGAAATATAGGCACTACCGATAGCAAGCAAAACTCCCAGTATGGCAATTCCGATTAACAGTTTATTTCTCATGCGACATGTAAGGTATTGCGTTGGTATTGCGTTCAAAGGCAATTATATTTCCGTCTTCCATTTTCATGATTGAGTCCGCATACTCATAGATCCGGCTGTCATGCGTTACAATGATGACGCATCGCTCAGGGTTGAGAATTTTTGTTTTGACAAACTCCACGATCTTTCTTCCTGTATCGCCATCAAGAGAGGCGGTCGGTTCATCAAAGATCAGGATATCGGGTTTGCCTGCGATTGCCCGTGCAATTGCCACTCGCTGCTGCTCACCACCACTCAGCTTGACCGGTTGCAACTGGGCCTTATCCTTAAGCCCGACGATTTCAAGGTATTCCAAGCCAACTTTCAGCGCCTCATTCCAATCCATTTTTTTCAGTATCAGGGGAATCGCCACGTTTTCCACAGTGGTCAAGCGCGGAAAAAGGTGGTAATCCTGAAACACAAACCCAATTTTGTGCAAGCGGAGATCGGCAATATCGTCACTTTTCATCTGCCAGATATCTTTGCCCTCAACCAGAACACTGCCCTCATTTGGCTTGAGAATGCCCGAAATCATGCTGAGCAACGTTGTTTTGCCGCTCCCTGACGGACCGACGATATAAAGCAGTTCGCCAAAATCAGCTTCGAAACTGGCACTCTTCACCGCTGTAGTTTTGGCCTCTCCTTCGCCAAACCACTTTACCAATGCATTGGCCTTTATGGCTACATTTCCCATGGTCAGCCCCTGAAAATATCAAACGGTTGTATCTGGAGAACTTTCCGGATACCGATATAACTTGAAACTCCGGCCATAATGAGTACCATAAAAAATGCAAAGGTGAGATTGGTGTAAGTTACCTGAGCAGCATAGCTTGGCAAGCGGAGCTTGGCCAGAATCATTAGAGCTGAGGCCAGGCCTACGCCGAGCCCATAGCCAATCAGTGCTGTAAACGATGCCTGAAAAAGAATCATTTTGATAAGCTCGTTTCCTTTGGCCCCAATAGCTTTCAAGGCCCCGAACCGTTCAAGGTTTTCGAGGATAAAGGTATAAAAAGTCTGGCCGGAGATCGAAAGCCCGACAATAAAACTGATTGCGGTCATCATCAGGACGTTCATGCCCATTCCGGTCTGGTAGGTATAGAAATCAGAGATTTTCCGGACAAACTGATCCCTGGTCAGTGCCTGATAGCCTAGTTTTTTGATTTGCTGCTGAATAAACGGAATATCGGATTCATGTTTTGGTTCAATCAGTATATATGACGTAGTAAAACGCATCGAAGGAATATAGGTGATTGCCCTGTGATACGTTGTGTAGACCGTAGGAATACCAAAAAGGCCCCCTGAAGCAACTTTTGCCAAACCAACGACGAGCCCCCGATGATCGTTTATTTCAAATTCAGTTCCAACTGCGGGACTTTCAAGCTTTTTGAATTCCGCATCCTTGACCACAATAAAGGCGGATTCCGCATAGATATCCTCAATCTTTCCTTCGATCAATTCAGGCCTGCCATAGAGGGTGGCATCATCAAGGCCAACAACAGATACGGCCTGATAAGCGCCGCTTTTGAGCTTGACCAGTGCGTTGCCAAAATAGATAGGCACGGCATACTTCACGCCATTGATACTTCTTGCGCTGGAAAGGACATAATCAGGCATGGGAATACTGCTGGTGGCGTTGTTCACCGCAGGGTCCATCACCCATATTTTTGCCCCGACATTATACACTGATGACGAGGAGCGGGATAATATGCCCGAAAACATCGACATCATCATAATCATGAGAAATACAGCGAAGGTAATGCCGACTAGAAGCGCGATAAACTTGCTCCTGTCATTGACAAGAAGCTTCAATGCTATTTTAAGAATACTTGACACCTATGATCGCCTGTTGTTAAATTATTAGCTGATATGATAGAGTCGCCTAAAATTAACCAACGCAGCTTACTATAAGTTGACCATGGGAGTCAAACAAGCAAATTGTTTGCGTTGTGTTCCTATGATGGTAACTGTTGTTTTGAGTTTGACGATCATTTTATTTTTTTCCTGCGCAAGAATTTCAAATTTTTTCCAAGAAATAAAAAAGATTGATTTATCCGCATAACACTTTATTCAAAAATATTTACCCCCCATGTGGATGATGAAAATCATCAATACCAGGAGACTTTCAAATCCCGTTTGAACGGTATATTTCATACCGTAAACAAGCTATCAGAGGCTAAGTAAACAAAATCCTGCTCCGTTAATGCATCTGCTGTAACCCCCAACTCAAAAAAAAGAGCAACAGCAGAGCCACAACGGACTAAAGAAAGAACATTGTACTACTCCCTGTCAGGAGAGCCCTTCTTTTGTGTCGGCATCCATGTTCCCCATGATGCAAGAACGGAAGCGACAAGCCACAAAGGAGTTTGAATGCTTTCAGCTAAATTCCTTCATATGAAGAGGTATTAAAGAGAATTACTTTTTGGCATGCACCCCATGATGATGCTTTTGAGTCGAGGCGGCAAAAGATTCGTTACAGAATGCTACGGTCATAACCAGCATCATAAGACCCATAATTGCTTTTTTGATGTTCATAACTGTTCTTATTTTACTATGTAACGGTAAATGCTCTGAATGAGCCCACACACACAAATACACAACCACATTTATTCTGACGTCGATATGTGCATGTTCTTGCACAAATGCTTCACTGTTTTAAGAATTATTTATGCAAAAGCTGATCACCCCTATTCTTGTTGGGCTGGGGGATAAATATTCGAATCGTCAGCTTCTTCCGCAAGAAGAATTATATTTGAGCGTCAAAACTAAGAAGGGGTATACATACTCAGGGAGAAAATGCGGTGCGCAAGGAGAGGTAAAGCTATCCATGATATTTCAGATTTCGGTCATAGTCTTTACCCTTGGGGTGAAGAACTCTTTATGAATGCAGTACTCCATATTTAGACTGTTATGCCACAGTCAAACCTTAGATCATCATGCAAGGATGCTTAAAAAAAATTTCCTTCTCTTAATCGTTGTCTTGGGATTTACTGTTCCTGCTTTAAACGTAAACTCTGGAATAGCCGCGCCAGTTAAAACGTCTACTACGCTCAAGCCGACTGAGATAGAAGAGGAGTCAAGCATTTATATTAGTCAAAATCTTCAGCAGAAACACTTTAGAAAGGTATCTGTCAACGACTCACTTTCTCAGCAGATATTTTATCGATATCTCGACAATCTTGACCACAGCAAAAACTATTTTTTGGCAAGCGATGTAGAAAGCATGAAAAAGAGTTACGGGACACGGATTGGTATTGAACTTCGTGACGGCAAAACAAATGCAGGGTTTGCGATCTATAATCTGTTTCTGCGTCGGGCAAAAGAGAAGATGCTGTTTATGAAGGCGGCAGTTGATACTGTTCATTTTACCTTTTCCACAAAGGACACCCTTAATCTTGACCGAAAGACGGAGCCATGGCCGGCAGACAGGCGGCAACTTACTGGTCTTTGGAAAAAAGAGCTGAAGTACCAGTGGCTTAACCTCACCTACTCAGGAGAAAAGAATAAGAGTGTTCGCAGCGCCCTTGCCAAAAGCTTTACCAGTAGATTGAACATACTAAACCACCAGAAGCCTTCTGACGCTTTTCAAGCCTACACCGATGCACTGACAACATCATTCGATCCCCATACCAGCTACTTCTCTCCGGATGAGTACGAAAACTTTCAGATCGACATGAGCCGATCTCTTGAGGGGATAGGGGCCAAACTGCAGACAGAAAACGAGTACACTGTAGTCAATGAGCTTATTGCGGGAGGACCTGCATTTAACAGTAATCTCTTGAAAAAAGGTGATAAGATAGTTGGCATTGGTCAGGGAAAAGCTGCTGAAATTGTTGATGTCGTCGGTTGGAGAATCAATGATGTTGTAAAACTTATTCGTGGAAAAAAAGGCACAATAGTTCGTCTGCAAATTCTTCCAGCAAGCCAGGCTGGCAGGGGCCCTGTAAAAATAGTGCAACTCTTGCGAGACAAGGTTGATCTGGTTGAGCAGGCTGCAAAGAAAAGCATCATTCAAAAGGGCGGCAAGAAAATCGGCATTATTACCATACCATCATTTTATCTTGATTTCGAGGGCCAGCAAAAAAACATCAGCAATTATGCCAGCACCAGCCGTGATGTAAACCGGATACTGAATGAACTGAATGCTGGGCATGTTGACGGCATTATTATTGATGTTCGCAATAACGGCGGAGGCTCTCTGGAAGAGGCTGTGAATGTTACCGGGCTGTTTATCCCAAGCGGCCCTGTAGTGCAAATCAGCAACGAGAAAAGAGAAAATTCAGTGCTCAATGACGAAGATACCCGCCAGCAGTATAGCGGGCCGCTTGCCGTACTTGTCAACCGTTACAGCGCATCTGCATCTGAAATTTTTGCAGCGGCAATTCAGGATTACGGTCGAGGAGTAATCATTGGTGAGAGAACGTTTGGAAAGGGCACTGTACAGAGTGTCACAAAGCTGGAAAGACCGATAACTTTTTTTGAAAAGTCGCCTGATCTCGGGGAAATAAAGCTCACCATTGCAAAGTTTTATCGTATAACCGGCGAAAGCACACAACATAAAGGGGTTGAACCTGACATTACCATGCCATCGATGATCGACACGGCCACTATTGGGGAGGACACCTATACCAGCAGTCTGCCGTGGAGCACTATAACGAGGGCATTGTATAAGCCAACTGCAGACATCAGCCCGGAAAAGATAAGCGTGCTCCGACAAAAAGAGACTCTGCGTTCATCAAAAAACGCCTTATATCAAACCTATCTGCATGACCGGAATACTCTTGACCTTATCCGTCAAAACAAGGCGGTGTCGCTTCAAGATTCTGCCTTCAAAACAGAAACAGAAACAATAAAAAAGATCGAAAAACAGTGGATTCAGGAGCCGGATGGAACCAAAGATACTGGCAAGGATGTGCTGATCAACGAGGCTGCTGGAGTTGTATCTGATTTAGCAATACTTAATGCAGGAAAAAAGGAGACTCTTATGCAAAAAAGATAGCATTCGTTACATTCACTTTGCAGATTTACTGACATTTAGACTTAAAAGGAGGACAGCAATGTTTGGTCAAATGGATTTGGTGCTGATTGGTGGTGTCGCCCTATTATTTTTCGGGTCTGGAAAAATCCCTGAACTGATGAAAGGGCTGGGGAAAGGATTGAGTGAGTTTAAAAAAGCCCAGCATGAATTGGAGAACGACATCAATAACGTCGTTGATGCTCCTGAGAAAAAAAAGCACTAACCCGGAATAAGCCAGGTTTCAGCCAGACATATTACCCGCTATTGATAAATTTCCCGCCGAAGATCAGCGGGAATGCTGCCTAAAATCTTGTGGTAAAACCAGCGAGAATCGTTGTCGGTGGCGCTCCATTGTTAAGACGTCCTTTCACCCCTAAATCAAGATCAAGGTTTTCCGTAACGCTGTAAATCAGCCCCCCGAGCATATAAACAGGATTTGCAGTATATGCGGTTACCGTATTGGTGTCAATACCAATATCAGCAACAGCACGGAGGTTTTTCACCAAGTTAAGCTCAGTGGCTATCGATGCATGCCAGAGATTGTGCTGTAAGGTTTCGTTATCCTGATCCATATTGAAAGCATTGTGATTGTAGCCAACATTGCAGTGAACCAAGCCGTGCTGCCACTCTTCCGTTGCAATAAACATCATTCCTTCAGTCAGTTTTCCGGTGCCAAATCCTGTTGCTTCATTGCCAGTTGGAAAAGTAATTCCTGGTTTCAGGGTAAGACTTAAGCCGGTTGGTTTCGACTCGAAAAATCTCCACTTGACCTGGAGCGATGTATCATTGACCCCATCATAAGCGTTAAAGGGACTTCCTTCCCATAAAATGGTATGCCAATTATAAGGAAGGGAAATAATTACATCGACATTATCTGCAGCTCCACAGGTCAGCGTAGTGGCAACCTGCTGACCGGGATACTGTTTTGTAACTCCTCCGGCATAGTCAACCTCAAGCTGGTATTTCCCTTTCCCTTGAGTACCTGTATCATCGGTGATCAAGGGAGCCGCTGCGAATGCCGGAACAGCAAAAAAGAGTGTCAAAATGATGACTGCAAATTTTTTAATCATTCTATCTGAAACTTTCCATCAGGTTCAATAACCGTGATTTTTGATATCACCATAACAATGACTTAGATCCATGATCAGTAATACATAGCAACAACTTTTATTGCCCTTCATTAACGAGCTTGTAGAACAATAATATTGTAGACAATAATACTCTGAAAAACATGCGCGGGGCAAGAAGCAACATTCAACATATAATTACCCGAAAAAAAGCAGTTAACCCTGAATAATCTGCAGAACAAACCGATTCCATTCGCAATTCACAGAAAAAAATTCAGTCCACACAAGCTTTTGAAAAAATTGCCGTCAAAACTAATGAATCAATACAGAATAGAGTCATGCTGGATTCTGGAAAGTGAGATCTTTTATAACAACAACCTTAAGAAAACGATGAAAAAGACAATGATGATGGTGCTGACGGTAACAATGCTTGGTATTGGAGGTGTTGCTTCAGCTGCAACGGATTACAGCCACTATTCAGATACCCAGCTCGGTGGACTTCGGGCAAAAATACAGAAGGCTCCAATCGAAGAGCAAATCGCCTATCGGCATGAGTGGCGTAAAAGGCTGGCTGAACTCGGGCCAAATAAAGGTGAGTACTTTATGAGATCACCAGAGAGAGCGGGGCGCTCCGGGATGATGAACAGGTTGCAGGAAAGACTTGGATTAAACGACAGCCAAAGTGCTAAAATCAAGGAACTCCGTGAGAAGCAATTCAGTATTGTTGTTGCTGAACGAAAAGAGCTGGTATCATTAAACCGCGAGCTTCACAATGAGTCATTCAAGGAAAGCCCTGACAAGAATAAAGTTGATGAGCTTTCAGAGAAAATCGGCAAAAAACACGCGGCGCTAGCCCGCCTGAAAAGCAGTCATCTGTCAGAACTTGCATCAATACTGACACCAGCACAGCGCGATAAAATGCAGACAATACGAGATGCGCGAGAGCTACGGGGGCATTATGGCAGAAAGTTTGAATAATTAAAACCTGATGTCAAATCAAAAAGCAGGCCGGACAGCAATGGTGGCCTGCTTTGTTTTTTTTGATCAACAGTGTTAATATCGAACTGTGCTGGTATAGTTTTTCGATATGACCAAAAAAGGGTACATTTTGAAATGCGGGTCTGTACTTGAAGCTAACGCGGGTTCTACCTTGCATAGAACGAACATTGATTCATTACTGTTCTTGCACAATAATAGATACTTTAATTTGCCAAGATCATCAGGAACCTCCCTTTCATATTCAAGACAGTTACTATCACGATGAAATTTACCAGATATGCCGTTTCCGGCATTATTATTGTTTTATGTGCTCTTTTTTTTACTCCACTCTACCTTGGTGCAGCTGAGAGCGGTGAATATATAGCTATCCGCAAGGAAGGATCGGCTAAAATTGCCCTTGTACTCGGCAAACCTGATGCAGAGGGAAAGAGGGAGAGTGGTTGGGCTCAGAATCTCGATGCTGTTATACGTGACGGTCTGGATTTTACAAAGCTTTTCACGTTGATCTCTCCCCCACTCAACATAAAGGAAACGGGCGACAACAAAAACGTGACTATTAATTTTGGTGCTCTTAATTCTGTAGGCGGAGAAGTTTATGCCGGGAGTCGTGTTTCAAAGAAATCAGGCAACATCAATTTTGAAGTCGAAGTTTACGAAACTGCAAGCGCAAAGCCTCTGTTGAAAAAAACCTATACGGGTAAAGAGGAGCAGCTTCGTTCTATCGGCCATGCATTCTGTGAAGATCTTGTTGAACTTCTTACCGGTAAAAAGTCGGTTTTCGGCAGCAGGATTGTCTTTGTTTCAAATAAAACCGGCTTTAAGGAGATTTATGAATGTGATTTTGATGGCCAGGGTTTTGAACAACTGACCAATTCCCATTCCATCTCTCTTACTCCAACTCTTTCTCCTGATGGCCGGTATCTTGCCTATACTGATTTTACTTCAGGCAGGCCGGCTCTGAATATAAAGAACCTGGAAGAGAAGAAAACGACTGTCGCGAGCAAAAGTGGCGTAAGCATTGCCCCCAGCTGGAGAAATAATAACGAAGTGGCAACAACCCTCTCTTTTGAAGGTGATCAGAACATCTATCTTATAAAGCCTGACGGTTCTATTGCTCGAAGAATTACCAACAGCAAGGGAATAGATGTTTCTCCTTCATTTTCACCAGATGGAAGCAAGATGGCATTTGTTTCTTCGCGAAACGGCGCACCTCAAATTTTTATCCAGGATGTCCAGTCTGGTGAGACTAAACGGCTCACCTTTAATGGAAAATATAATACCCAGCCATCATGGTCGCCAACCGGGGATAAAATTGCATACTCAACAATGCAAAGTAAAGGTGAAATCGACTTATTTGTTATAAACCCTGATGGTTCCGGCCTACAGCAGTTGACAAGAAAATCCGGTGAAAACGAACATCCATCGTGGTCTCCAGATGGAGGGATGATTGTATTTTCCTCGAGCCGTCAAGGAAAGAAAAAATTATTTGTAATGAACGCTAATGGAGAGAATCAGAGACGATTATTGCAGGGTGATGGCGAAGAAATGCAGCCATCATGGTCGTTATTCAGGAAGTAGGAACATAATTTCACTTGTTTTCAACTCATATCAACTGTAAATTTGCTTTCATATATCGGATTGTATTGAAAATAAACCGAGGGGGAACTGCTATGTTTGGAGAAATGGATTTAGTACTTATAGGCGGTGTGGTTCTGTTGCTTTTTGGCCCATCAAAACTCCCTGAGCTTATGAAGGGAATGGGAAAAGGTATACGGGAGTTTAAAAAAGCACAGGCCGATATTGAAACAGAAATCAATAAGGTTGTAAATGCACCTGCGGAAATAGAAAAACCCGCTAAGAGTGCTGTATCCATAGCTGATACCGAAGTCTCAGGCGTAACTAAATCTTAACCTGTCAGTCGACACCTTTCTCAGTTATCGGGCGTAAAAGAAATTGCTCAACCATTGCACCTGAACAGTCATTGCAGACTTTCCGGTGCAATGGTTTTTCATTTGTTTCAGATACCAATTTTCAGACCAAGCAGCACGCTGTTGCTTGATAGTCTGTTGTTGTCAAAGAGGGTGTCGACGGTAACGTTTGTTGCAAAGTAGCGGTAACGGGCATCCAGCTTCATATTACTGCTGAGCGGGATTGTAACGCCTACGCCGACCTGATATGCGAATGCGCTTTCATTAATCGAGCGCAGGCCAGGCACTCCTCCAGGCAAGGAAAGGCTGCCGGCATTGACGTTAGCTACTCCTACGCCAGCAGTTATATATGGCTGGGCAACACCGAAAGCAGGAATATCATAGTAGCCGTTGGCCAGAAAAGAGAGTACAGAGATATCCCTGTTAACATTTACCCCATAATAATTATTATTGTTGTTTGTCTGATAACCAACTTCACCCTCAAGTCGGCAATTGTTTTTAAAACCATAGCCAACAGCTCCAAGCAGAGTGACTCCTGAGTTATAGTTATAGTAGTTGCTGAAATCACCATTATTCATTTCAACTCCACCAATATTGGCACTGACGTATGTTCCTGATGTCAAAGAAGCCGGTGCAATCCACCTGCCACGGCGAGTATAGACAACTGAAGGCGATGGAGATGGTGACCATACGCCATTGCCGGTTTCTATTGCTGAATCGGGTATTGCTTTGGTAGTATCCCCTCCATTTTCAGCGAAAACAGGTGCCGCCCATAGAGCAACTCCCGCGACAAATAATGTCATCAAAGTCTTTTTCATTGTTTTCTGGTTTATTCGTTTACATCAGGGAGTTCAGATAACCCTTGACCAACTCCAATACCGATTAATACAACTCTTTGAGTTATTTCGTTTGATCACTGCCATTTATATCACCATGATGCCCCGATTTGTACTGAACACCATTATTTGGAGAATCATTATCACGGGCTTTACGGATATCATCAATGCTGTGTTTTCGTATAACATCCGGAAGATCGTTTTCATGGATAACAACCCATGGGCCGCTGTAAGCTGGTGAAGAATACCAGCAGTTGTTATTCCAGGTATAGTAGAGATTATCGTAATAGATCATGTCAACAGGAGTTCCAACGGAAACGGAAAACCCGTAACCCGGCAGCACGATAAAACTTGGTCGTGTATCAATAACCAAATATCCTCCATTCCACCCCCAATACGGATTGCCCCAGCCCCAATACGAGCCTCTACCCCAGCCACCACCCCAATATGACCTTCCTCCCCAGCCACTACCCCAATGTGACCCTCCTCCCCAACGCCCTCTACCTTCCGCATGAGCGCCAGTGGGTGCAGTACCAAGAAGTATTGCTGCAATTCCCGCAGCTAAACAGATATTTTTTCTCATCGTTTTTCTCCTGTTAAAGAAACATCGCTGACATGTACCTCTGTTTCTAGTGTCTTGAATCGATATGCATATCTCATCATTGTTCTTCTTTTATAGATTGGACGATCATTTTTTTTATTTCCTGCGGATGAATTTTATTTTTTAAACTCATTTTCATAAGAAAACATTGCAGTGAAAAGCTTCCTCATATTTTTTTTATTACCCACAAGGTTTTGAAAAATCTATCGTCAAAGGAAAGAATAAAGTGCAGAGGGAGAGCAGTGGGCAGTGGGCAGTGGGGAGGAAAATGCTGAGAATAAGAGATGCTCAGCAGCTTCGGAGGCTTGGTGACAGATCGTTTCTTATAATTAAACGAGGGGGCTGATTATGAAAAAAGTTTTATTGGTCATTACACTCTTTCTGCTTTCGTTCCAGACAGCTCAGGCGGAATTTAAAACTGGAAATGGATTGGTTGCCACGTGGCGGGAATACCAGAAGTCAAGCGCCGGCAAACCATACAATCCGAATGATGATGGATTTTACAGTGGTTATATAGCAGCTGTGTGCGACTCTTCAACACATATCCTTTTCAGCATACCTGAGGGGGCAACACTTGGACAAGCCTGTGATGTGGTCGGCAAGTGGCTTGATGGACATCCTGAGGAGTGGAACAAACCTGCTCAACAACTGGTCATTAAAGCTCTGAAGGAAGCGTTTCCGTTGGAAAAAAATTCAGCAAAAAAGAAATAACAAAGGTATAATGGGAAATGGAATTCCATGAAAAAAACGCGAAAGCTGATAACCCTCGTTTTGCTTGCTCTTGCCCTGAACTCAATAGCAAATACCGTTGAAGCCAAAACAAGACCGGCAAAAGCCGGCGAAACTCAACGTGAAGTGGAATAAGGCAGAGCAAGGCATCCTGCCA
>CAINOC010000067.1 GCA_903851385.1 uncultured Chlorobiaceae bacterium
GGGTACCCTGTAACACCTTTTTTCAGTCAACAATGCTTATAATCAGGGGTTATTACGCTTTTGATCAAGGATTCACTGAAATTTTCAAATATTTTCGACCTTCAAATAACAATATAACCTATTATTATATAATATCATAGCACCTTTTCGTTCATACACTATATAGCGCTTCGGGAGATTCCCTGGTATTGTTATCGGTACTGCAGGCTGCAAAAAGGAAGTATAGGCCAAAAAGCACCATTCCTGACGGAAACCGTCGGAAATGAATTTTCATACAAGGAGCCTCCAGCTCCTGAATAAGCATTGGGCGTTATAGTGTATTTTACCTATAAATCAGCCGCAAATCAACTGTTATTTTACTGGCCAGCCCCCTCCTCATCACCTTACGGATAAAGGAAATATCGAGTTGAACGAAAGTGGATTGAATGGATTTTAAGTCAATTTTAGGGCTAATTTTTTAATCCTTTAAGAATCATCCACTTACATTTACAACTATTTAAATGGAGATATTCCAGCCGAAAAATATTAAGGTATATCAATATGCTGCGTCATGAAAACAGACAAAACAAATCCTCCCTGAACAACAACACTCCATGGAAAAGATTGCTTGTGATGAGTCTGCGCAACCGGATTGCCTTCTACTATACGGTTGCGACTGCATTTTTAATTGCCCTGGTTTTTACAATCACCTACCTGATTGTTGAAAGCGTGGTCTACAAGCAATTTGATGAAAAAATCAAAACCGAGATTTCGGAAATCCTTTCAAAAGCACATATCACAACGAAAGATTTCAGAGGCTTTTCCAGCTTTCAGGAACTTGATAACAAGGACAGCATCGATACTGAATTTGTTCAGGTGGTAAATATGACTGGAGAGGTGGTAAAAAAATCATCCACTCTTTCCTGGTGCGCATTGGCTTTTAACCCCAATCAGACGGGATCAACTTACTTCAACAACAGTTTTGCAGGCTCAGTTGTCCGGCAGGCACAGATACCTCTAGTCAACCGCAACGGGGAAACAGAAGGCTATCTTATTGTGGCTGTTCCTCTTAAAAACGCAATTATCGTTTTAAACGATTTGCGGAATGTTTTTCTGTATTCATTCCCTGCTATTCTGTTTACGCTTTTTGTTTGTACGCGTATGATCGCCGGAAAAAGTATACGCCCCATTGAAAGAGTGATCGCTATGGCTGAAAGAATGACCCAGGAAAACCTTCATCAGCGCATTGCCCTGCCCTTTCACCATGATGAATTATATCGGTTATCGTCAACCATCAATGACCTTCTGGACAGACTGCAGGAAGCATTTCAGCGTGAAAAACAGTTTACTGCCGATGCCTCACACGAACTGAAGACACCACTTGCAACCGTAAAAGGAACACTGGAGGTACTGATTCGCAAACCAAGAGAAAGAGAGCACTACGAAACCCGAATTCAGTTCTGCCTTGTAGAATTAAACCGCATGGCCAAACTGATCGACCAGCTCCTGATGCTTGCGCGATATGAAAGCAGCTCAATGAGGCCGAATATAGAAAGGGTAGCGCTGTTGCCCCATATTGAAGAGGTCATTGACAGGATGAAAGGATATGCGGTCGAAAAGAATATTTCGATCAGGATGGATCAAAAAGAATCGGTCAGCGTTGCTGCAGACCCTGCAATCCTTGAAATGATTTTTGTGAATGTTATCTCAAATGCAATCAAGTACTCCCCGAGCGGTTCTTTTATAACTATAGCTGTAGGGCGAAAAGCTAAATCGATTGTCTGCAGTATTGCCGATCAAGGAATCGGCATTCCAGAAGAAAAAATAAATGCAGTTTTTGAAAGATTTTACCGGGTCGATACGTCAAGAAACTCAGGCACAGGTGGGAGCGGACTGGGATTATCAATTGTTAAAAAACTTGCAGATCTTCAAAAAATCAAAGTAGCCCTGAAAAGCGAAAAAAACATCGGGACAACATTTGTGCTGACCATTCCGTCCGCGTAACCATTGATCATCCCGACCTGAATATCGCTTCATTGCTTACACCCCAGGAATAATTCCAAGCATCACATTTACCACTTTATTCTCGAATAAAACCGTTCTATATGGTTCTGCATTTTTTTTGTGCCTCATAAAAATTTATTATGACGCCATCAATGCTCTGACAACTATAGAAGATGACTTTATGACAGAAATACTGGCTATAACTTATAACGTACTGCGATCGTCATGGGAGGTTACCCTTGAATCCGCGCCGCTATTTCTTGCAGGTTTTTTTGTTGCTGGCTTGTTGAGAGCGTTTCTTCCTGAAAATTTTGTTGCAACGCATCTCGGAAAAAACGGAATAAAGAGCATTCTCAAAGCGGCGGCATTCGGTATTCCTATTCCTTTGTGCAGTTGCGGAGTTCTGCCTGCTGCTGCCGGCTTGAAAAAACAGGGTGCAGGGAAAGGTGCTGTAGCTGCCTTTTTAATCTCCACACCTGAAACAGGAGTGGACTCCATAGCGGTATCCTATGCTCTTCTTGACCCCATAATGACGGTGATCCGTCCGGTAATAGCTTTTTTGACAGCCATAGCAGCAGGCATAGCGATTGCTTTTTCTGAGAACCGGAACATGGAAACAGATACCCTGGAGCAAAAATCGGCATCATCTCCGCCTGCAACCTGCAACTCTTCATGCTGCTGTTCTTCAAAAATTCAGGCAAAACAAACTAATGGAGAAAAATTCAAGGCAGGGATGCGTTTTGCATTCGGCGATCTGCTGAAAGATATCGGGCCTTGGTTTTTTATCGGCATTATACTCTCAGGCCTGATTTCAGTATTCATCTCCCCTGAACTGATCAGCAAATACCTCTCAAACGAATATCTCTCAATGACATTGATGCTTGCACTGTCTATACCGCTGAACGTCTGTGCAACAGCATCAACCCCGATTGCCGCAGCACTTGCCCTGAAAGGGATTTCACCCGGAGCTGCCCTTGTGTTTCTCCTTGCAGGCCCGGCAACCAACGCGGCATCATTGACCGTGATCTTTCAACTGCTCGGCAAAAAAGCGTCTCTGATCTACCTCTCAGTTATCATTGTCACCGCATTCTTCTCCGGTATAGCCGTCAATGCGTTATACAGCCATCTCGGCCTTAGCATCACCGACTGGATACCCGCCACTTCCCATAAGGAGGGCAGCCTGTTTGAAATCATTTCAGCAGTGGTGCTGGGTGCACTCGTGCTGAAATCCTTTATCCCGATTAAAACGACCGAATAGGCCTTACACGGCCGGTGTTTGATTTATTACCGTCGATCTGCTGGCCATTGCTGAAATCCTGAGCCCAAGCTTTACCGGCTTCGCTGTCCGAAGAACTCCAGTAATAGGTTTCAAGGATGCCACCAAGGCTGCTGCGATGCATATAGATTTGGTTCAACTGCTCCTTGTTCGGCAAAACCCAGTCGCAATACCCATCCACAAACCTGTTCGCCGCAACCTTCCCGCCATACCAGTTAAAAAACCCCTCCACCTTGCCAGAAGAACCCGTCATATCTGCTTTAGCTGCAATAAGACCATGCTGGCCGGTACCATCAACATAAAACACAACCCCGCCATTATAGCTGTCACCAATCTTTAGCGCTGCCGCACAGGAAAGTGAAGAATGAGAAACCATACTCAGACCGGCAAGCAGGAAAATGGCCCAGAGCCGGGTAACATATTTTTTTGCATTCAGTTTCATAAGTCTATCCGTTTACAATTATCAGTGAGAATATCATAATGAGGCTCTATGCCATTAATATAAAAGGGGTGGCAGGGAAAGAAAAATTTTGGGATAACAATGGCCTAAAAAACAGAAAACAAACGGTGCTTTACATTGCTGCCTTGATGACATAAATACAGTTAGTCAGAAAACGTCCCAGAATCCCACTCATCTCTCTCCTTCCCTCCAGTAACTATACGACAAGATCAACGTAGTTCTTGCGCCAACTGCAAACTGCCGAATCTCTTAACTTTCTTTCTGAGTACTAAGGACTCCTCCTGCTCTCTTCTGCAAGTTCGACAAGTGAAATTGCCTCAATATCCGAAGCAAGACGGTAACGATCACTGCCTGGGTAGACAACAAATTTTCGTGATGGATTGAGGTCTGCGCAAGCAGAGTGGAAACCTCTTTCCAGCTTGGGAAAGAGACTGCGCTTAATTTCGATAGCCCACAGAGATCCATCCGTCCATGACAGCAACAAATCAATCTCTCCTCCGCCACTCGTTCGATAAAAATAGCCCTGAACATCATCCCCGGCGCATGCAAGAAGATTCTCAATAACAAAACACTCCCAGCTCTGCCCCACTACTGGATGAGAAAGCAAGGTTTCCTTATCCGGAATTGAGAGCAGTGCATGAACAAGCCCGCTATCACGCACATATACTTTCGGTGAGCGAACCAGGCGTTTTCCAACATTACTATGCCATGGTTGAAGTCGGCGAACAAGGAGAAGATCAACAAGAAGATCAATATAGCTCCCTGCTGTTTTAACGTCTACACCAAGATTCCGGGCAAACTGTGCTGTATTGAGCAGTCCCCCCTGATGCCACGCAAGCATAACCCAAAATCGCCGAAGAGTTTCGGCTGCAATACGCGGACCAAACTGAGGAATATCCCGTTCAAGGTAGGTACGAATGAAATTCTGCCTCCAACGCAAGCTGCCTGCATCGTCTCCAGCAAGCAGGCTCGACGGAAACCCGCCTCGAATCCAAAGATTGTCAGACTCAAGTGAGCCAGCTTCCAATATGGTGATCGGAGTTAGTTCCTCATAGGCAATCCGACCAGCAAGCGTTTCACCAGATTGTTTGAGCAAATCAAGAGCAGCTGATCCGAGAAGCAAAAACTGCCCGCTTTTTCGACCCTCCCGTATCCCCTTATCTATAACTCCCCTAAGAACAGGGAACAGACCCGGTGCACGATGCACCTCATCAAGAATTACAAGCTGACCCTGATGGTCAGCAAAATAGAGTTCCGGTTGTGAAATCCTGGCCTGATCCTGTTCAGATTCAAGATCGAGATAGAGTGCGTTGAAGGTTCTGCCAATATCAAGCGCCAGGGTTGTTTTGCCAACCTGTCGAGGGCCAAGCAGCGCAACTGCGGGAAAATGAGCCAAAGACTCAACAAGTTTAAGGGAAAGAGTTCTCGGTATCATACTGTCAATTATGGATTCTCATTCCACGATTTACAAGGATAAAGCAAAATATAAACAACCTTACGATCAAACTCAACCACTTCATTCAATACTGTTGATAGAAACGGCTGAAAGGTTGTACTCCCCAAAATCTTGCGCTTTAATTAAAAAAACCTCATGAGCACGATCCATTTCAGACGCGCCCATGAGGTTTTAAATATTCACACAGACAAAGTATACTGCTGCTGCTCCGCAAACTGCCAACTCATCCCTTACCTCCCTAACTGTCCGATAAAACCACCGGTTCTATGTTCTTGCGCTGTCAAGCAAATTCATCAATTTTATGTTACTTTGTATTTTACTTTCGCCTGATGTGTTTCTCTCTCGCCTTCAAACAGACAGGAAGGCAATAAGAATTGTTTGTTATGCCAGAAATTTCAAGATTTTTCGGAATCATCATCAAGATGTTGTTATGACGAGCATAATCCTCCTCATTTTCATGCAGAATTTCAGGGGAAAAAAGCTGTCTTTGACTTTCTTGGGAACATTCTGGTAGGTGATTTGGGTTCTAAAACAGCAGTTAAACTTGTAAGGGAGTGGGTTGACCTCCGAGTCACTGAACTTGAAAACGACTGGGAACTCGCAATGGCGGGAAAGGAAATCAAAAAGATTAATCCTTTAGATTGATTGGTTCTATGTGGAATATGAATGACATTGTACAGCTTACCTACAAAGAAGGCTATGTTTTTCATATCATCTTTGATGACGGAGCACGAGGGGATGTAGATTTTTCCGATTATCCTGCAAAAGGGCCGATTTTTGAACCGTTAAAAGATAAGAGCTTTTTTGTACAGGCATCGATTGATGGAGGAACGATTGCCTGGCCAAACGGAGCTGACATTGCACCTGAGACGCTTTACAGGAAAGTCACAAAGTGAAAAGATATTCCCCATCCATTACCACCCTCAGGAAATATGCCGAAGCTGTAGGCTGAAAACACCGTTAGAGCTATACCAGAATTTGCAAACCTCAGCACGTAACTGAACGTTAAGAATTCCGTCCCCAAGTTCTTGCGCTGTCAAGCGCATTGAAGGGTTATGCATTAACATACTATAACTCTCCAGCCAAAACTAGAATCCGATGCTTTACCTCATTTGAAACCCACATTCCGGCATCACTTAACTGGTTAACAAAAGGTTCAATGCTTTTGATGAATCCTTGATGCTTGAGTTCCAATAAAACCTTAAGGGTCCCCCAAACATTTAACCCAGCTGCACGAGCTGTACGACGAGCAAGCATATCATCAAGCAAAACAATACTATCTGGATTTTCGATTGCCAGCGACATAGCCGCCAATTCTCCCGGACCCAAATCCAAGGAAAGCCACTCGGAAGGAAGTGATTGAGGATTAACAATTTGAAGCCATGAGTAATCAGAAAGTTTTGGAACGACATAACCCTTATGTCCTCCAACCAATAACTCACTTTTTACAGCTTCAGGTGTCCATATTTCGCCGAAAAGCTCTGGCAACCAATCAATTACCCCTATTCGATAAAGATAAAGAAGCGGAGAAGTATTGCTTATCGCATTAATGAACTTGGTCATGTTCTAAGTCATCTAACTCCGCAGCTAAAGGAAAAACATTATACCTGCCGAGGTTGAGTAAAAATTCAACTCGACCCATTCCAGCAAGTTCAGCAGCGCGACCTGAAGAAAGCCTACCCATTTCAAATAACTTCACAGCAGCAAGCATCCGCAACTCTCTGCCGAATGAAATAATATCAGTCTTTTCTGCCAGCAATACCTTTTCAGGAATATCAAGCGAAATATGTTGTACAGCCATAACTCACCTCCATTATCAATTTTCTCAACAAATATACACCACCCATCCGCGATTACAAAATATGACCACCACAACTCAGCACACTCCTACCTGCCTACTATTTTGCCTATAGTTATCAAAATCGCTAACTTATGCCGTGAGTTATGAAATTGAATACTTCCACCCAGTATTAAGGATACGATTGATGGATGGATCTCAAGCATCAAGGCCGATTAAAGGAGATTAAAATTGGATGAACTTAAATACCAGCCAGTCCCATACGATGTTGAGGGGGATATTTCCAAAGACCTTCAAAACGAGGAATTTCGCAGGGAATATGAAGCGCTGGAACCAAAATATGCATTTATCAATGAACTGCTCTCTGCACGTCGGGGCTCAGGAATGACACAGGAAGCAGTGGCACTGAAAATCGGGACAACCAAAAGTGCGATCTCCAGGTTGGAATCAGGCAGCAAGCACTCCCCATCCATTACAACCCTCAGGAAATATGCCGAAGCTGTTGGCTGCGAACTTGAAATCAAGCTGACTCCCAAAAAACAGAAAAAAACGGCAGATTGACTTTTCCTAATTGACAAAAGTCAATTGATTGAAGCTCGAATGCATAAAGGGGGTTCCTAAACATGATGCTTCACTGAACAGAAAACAGGTTCGTTATTTGCGAACATCAACTATTTCATGAAGTTTGGACATGCTGCTGACAATTGACCCGAAAAGCAGCTTATGTTTCCCAATCTTCGAGATTTAAGCCTGACACTCTCGAAAACTCTCTTGTATTGTGAGTTACCAAGGTTAAAGAGTGACTCAATGCAATAGCAGCAATCTGAAGATCATAAGGACCAATCGGGTTACCTTTCTTTGCAAGATTAGCGCGGATTCGACCAAAGTGGCAGGCTGCATTACCATCAAACGGAAACGATAAAAAATTTTTTCCCAATTCGTCAAGCAAAGTCAGATTTTCATCACGCCGCGTACTCTTGAACGCACCGAAATAGAGTTCCGCTTTCACTACATCACACAGAAATATTTGATCTGCTGGACACCGCAAGAAACAAGCTTTTACCGGAGATGATTGAGGATTCAAATAACGAATCCAGACGTTGGTATCAGGCAGCCACATTATTCCAACTCCAAACGTTGATCTGGATCGCCTTGAGGAGCACGTTCAAGTGGCTCCCCTTTCCATCCGCCCGCAGTATGCTCAAAAACACCAGGAGGCCACTCTGTTCCGCGTCGAGTGCGTACAAACAACAAAAAGTCTAATACCTCTTGAGCTAATGGTTCCGTAAGAAACTCAGCTTCTTGTTTCAGTTGTTCGATGACGGTCATTATGCTCTCCGATAATCATGATAAAAGGACTATAGCGTAAGACTTTTTACACCTTCTGAGTCCTTGACTGGACACACATTACGATAAAGGTACGGATAATTACAAACCAAACCAGAAAATGAAACAAACTGTGTTTCATCCTCCGTCAAGCAGGATTTACAAATATTTTATCACTACTGCCCGGTGATAAGTCAATTTTATTTACTCAGCAAACACTAAGAATGTCGGCGAAGAATCTGATTCACGGCCGATGATGATATTCCAAGCACTCGAGCAGTATCAGCATAGGATAACCCTAATTCAAGTACAAAATGACGAGAAAGTTCTTTACGTACCTGCGTGCACTCACGGCGCTTACTCCCTGATAGCAATGCCTGCGATGTAATACCGGCAACTTCACACCTCTCTGCCAAAGCTTCCATGGCATTTACTTTGCTCGAGGTATCTGGGACAAGGGTTTTCACCGTTTCTTCAACTTCATCGAGGATTTCCTTTACAAACTCCCCGCTACCAAGTATCCGCTCATCGCTAAATTGCTTCTGCCCTCGCTGACGCAACGATAACACTTCCGACCATCCGCCTGCGGAGCGCACCAAACCGCCGCCGGTCAGCTCAGACTGCTTCCCCAGACTACTCTGCTCTAACACAAATTGAAGATATGCACTTCGCGCAGCTCTCTCTCTTTTGCCAAAATAATGGAGTACATATTCCCGATCCTGCCAATCACGCTTTATCCTGTTTATCACAGTGGCATGACCGCTCCAAGGGTAGTTGGCCAGTTCATCCAATGAGCCGACAAGTCCGGCTCTCAGTGGATTGAGATGGATATAGCTGACCAGTTTCAGAAAATACGGTTCCTCTTCGCAGATAATTGATTTATATCGATTCTGAAACAAATGCCCGTGCCGATGGTGTCGGGAATTATACAAGATTGCATAGCTGGTTAAAAACTTTCGCATACATATGGAGAGACCAGCCTCTCCGCTTTTCAACAACAGATGAGCATGATTAGTCATCAGCGCCCAAGCGTAGATTTTTGTACCTGTTGCTGCAGCAGCAATACCCAAACGGGACACAAACAGATGACGCTCATCATCATCCATAACGATATGGTTCCCTTCGATTCCCCTAACCATCACATGATGCAGGGTTCCCGGTGTATCCAATCTTGCTCCTCTCGGCATTGAAATGGTTGGTTGATTTTCTTGAACTTATATCAACAGTTCACCCTTTAATGTACTGTTTTCAGGAATCAAATACACTTAGTCATGAACGTCCCCTAAGCCGCCCCCACAGACTTGACCGGTTCTTGATGCACACAGGCTCATGGGGCCCATCATGGGCATGAACATGCTCAATGAAGCTGTTAGTGATCATTCTTCAGATGGAGTGCTGCAGTGCGGTAAAGCAACACAATTCGTTACTATACTCAATTGATTCATTGGACGGATAGCGATTGGCATGAAGAGAAGCCACGCTTTATCCATCAAACAAAAAATTTTATCATTCGGCGCTCTATACTCATTGAGCATGGAGACAAGTGCTCCGTGCGTCAAAGGCACACCACCCAGTGAGCTGAGCTTCTTTTCGAGTTGCATGAGGTCATTATTTTGCATAGATAATCGAATATTAGTCGATTATCTATGCAAAATCTGGTTTTCCTGGTACAATAAAAACAAGCCAAAGAGTGAATAGGCCTAACCTCTTCCCCTGCCTTGTTCAAGAGCCGACGCCTGACCGACGCCCCAATATTTTTGAGTCAAAGGTCCTCCAGTAAATAGGCAATTTCTTGTGGAGACGGCAGTTGACCTTGCAGCGCTCCAGTATAGCCAGGTTGTGGCTCCAGCTGATTTCTCGCACCAGTTGTGCGAGTTTCTCCATACCAGTGTACACCTCAAAAAAGGCCTTCATCCGCCAGAGGTTGGATGCAGAAAAACCTGCCACACCGGGAAACTCGTTCTGCAAATCTCCAGCCAGTTGTTGGACAATTGCCTTCCCCTTCTCTCAATAGGGTCTACCTACGAATTGTGGTGATTTCGGAACTCATTACAGCGCCTGTGCTTCCCCCTGTCAACGCTTCCCCATACCATTGCTGAATATCGAGGCATGACTCGGGGCCATGATGGGTGGCTATGCCTTTCATGTAAGAAACTTTCATTCTCTACTCTTTGCCGGTTTTAATCGGCGCTTTCTGAGCGTCACCTAAGTTCCCCACACGGGCATCATCCGCTAGCATCTGAAGTGCGTCGCGCCGCTGGCTGCAGTGCTTGGTGCGGTCCCACGCCTCGGAAAACGTAGTCAGGATCGAGTGAAATCTCGCAAGAGCTCGCGCTCCACAGGCGACGTTCTCAATCGCAGTAAAAAGAGATTCTAGCCTGAGATTCGGCGCTTGAGGGTCGATCCCGGGGGTATATCTCTGCCCAGCTTGCTTGATCTGCTCCTTACTGAAACTTGTCAGTGCAGCCAATAACTGTTTATCAGCTTGCGACATAGTCATACTAACAGCCTGATTTTATGAGTAAGAGGCATAAATACATATGCCCCGCCTTTACAACACAGCAAAGCCTAACAATAGGGGCCTTTCTGACCCTTCGCCACTATCTCAGAAAGCGGCCGCTTATCGATTCAGAAACCAATCCCACCCATTATTGCTTAATTGCCCTATGAACTGAGGAGCATCCAAAACTCGGCCCCATGCTGACCTAAACAACAGCTTCATCCAGCTTATTCATGATCCTTTTCCGCTCGTTGCTACCAACTGTTGACAGGCGCAGCAAAGGCAGTCCGCATTTGGCCAAAACAGCGTCTTTCAGAACATCACGTTCAGCTTGGCGAGTCCCTTTACGATGGAATGCGTATCCATCAACCTCAATGACAAGCACCGGGCTTTTATCGATTTTGCGATAGATCACAAAATCGGTATGACTCCAGGGATGTTTAGCATAGGCATCCTCTTCAGGAGTCAGAATCGCCGTGTCCCGAATGAGCATCGACAAAGGAAACTGAAAGACAAATCCTAACCCCTGATAAGCCCTCTCCTGCAGCACCGCCTCTATTTCGCCGTTTGCAAGGTTCTCGGAATCATATTGCGAAATCCTTTTCCGCTTTTTCAATACCTGCTTTCGCACAGCTGCGTAGTCACGATAGAGGAGGTCAAAGACAGAACGAACACCGCTGGGCACCACGTCGCAATTGTTGTAGCGGATGTAACGGATAAGATCCGCCACATTACCATTGCCTTCCGCCATCTCTTTGGAAACAACCAGCCGGAGCTTTTCCTGTGCACGGGATACGGCTACGTTCAGCAGATTCGGGTTATCGACAAATTCATTGGCTTCATTCGCTACAGTCGTAATGATGATAACCCGCTTTTCCCGTCCCTGATACTTGTGCACCGTGTCAACTTCAATCTCCTCAGAGCCTACAGATGATCGTATCCGGGTCGCCTGTACTCTGTAGGGCGAAACAATACCGATGTCGGCCGGATTGACCTCACCCAGCTCAGGCAATACCGTCTGTGTAATTTCATCGATCTGGCGTTGATTGAATGTACCGCGAGCATGATGTCCCGCTACAGTCGTATACGCACGAAGAACGTCAGGTTCCCCATGGTCAGGTGTCATGACAAGGAGTTCGCCTCCATAGAACTTTTGGTTGCAAAACTTAATGATTTTCGGATGGCACCGATAATGCTCTCGCAGCAACGTTTCGGGCAAGTCAGGAAAAGCCATGCGCACGGCAGAAAGCATGTTGTGCCAATCATACCTCACATGGTCCGGAAGATCGTACTGTACAGCGATCTCCTGGACTCTCTTTTGATCCTGATCAGTCAAGACATTGGATAACTGCATGGGATCCCCGACAATGACCAGCTTTTTTGCACACGCCATCGCAAGAGCACCGCTGAGCAAGTCGACCTGACTGGCTTCATCCACAATGACACAATCAAAGACATAACCGGACTTGAGCGATGTAATGACAGAAAAGGTTGTGCTAAGAATAACCGGATACTCATTGAGGAAATCTTCCGGGCGCCGCCAGAGATCATCGATAGTAAACCTTTTTCGCTCGCGGTTATTGTAGTGCCCAGCAAGACGATGCCTCAGCAACTCTAACGACAGCGAAGTCAGACGCTCCAGCCGCTGGTCGAAACAGAAGCCGGCAAGGGTGTCTTCAAGCGCTTTACGCCGGACTTCCATATCAGCGATCTTACGCAGGTAATAAGCCTTTTGTAGCCTGAGAATTCGATCCCCAATGTTGAGCCCAAACAGTGCTCTGCCTGCCATGCCAAACCGGAATAGAAGAGCGATATGCTCCAAAATATCTCCGAGATAACCTGAAGGCTTGGATACGCCCGATTTATTATTTAAAGCCGCCTTCTCCTCACAAGCCTGCCAGACCTTCAACAATTTCCTGGCTGTTGACTTGGGGCGAAATTGTCGCGCATCCATATTCAGATCATGACCTCTCGTCTCCTCCTCATACTGAGCAAAGTGATCCATTTCAAGCCGCAACGCATCGATCTCCTGAATGAGTGCGACCAGTTCGTTCTTCTTTACAAATGCATCATCAAGCTCGTTATTCAGGGACAAAATCTCCTTAAGTACCGCCGCCTCCTCTTTCGGCTCAAGTATAGAAAGCGCGAGCGTTTCGGATGTCTGCCCCTGAATGAACGTCTCTTTGTTCTGGTTGCTTCCGAGAAATGCCGCTGCAAAATCCAGCTCATATTTCTGAAGCTTTTCCAGCACATTGGCCGTAGCCGAATTGTTGTTGGAAACCACGGCCACCTGCTTGTCAAGAAGCAGCATATTGGCGATCAGGTTCAGGATGGTTTGTGTCTTGCCGGTGCCAGGCGGGCCCTGAACTATGGATACTGGATTCTGAATTGCCTGCTTTATGGCCATTTTCTGGCTCATATTGCATCCGAACGGGAAAATGAGGTCCGGCACAGCATCTCTTGCTGTTTCCGGAATGCTGGCATTCAGAAAGCCGAAGAGAATACTACTGCCCGACACGGTGTTCATATGACGATATTTCATCGCCATCAGCGACTTGTCGTCACTCGTCCTCAGAGTATCAGTTTCTGCAAGTTCACGAAAATAGGCGAGCACATCGGGATTGCGCCCATTGGACATGTTCATCGGCTGTACAGAAAGCTCTGAAAACCGACAGCAACGGCTCCCTCCATTCTTCTGAAAGACTTTCACCCATTTGTCGAAACGCAATACCTCCACGACCTCGGAGAGCAAATCCCCGGCAACGAGCACCCGACTATGCAAAACAGGTACGTGAACCGGACTTGAAAGCCACTCTACGTTGGTCCCGATATATCTGTAGGATTTCCCGTTTTTATATGTCACGACCAAGCGCGCCCCATCCCGTGCAATGCGCAGAATCTGAGCCGTAAGATCCTGGCCCTTGATGATGATGAGGTGTTGCCTCAGATTTATGCCATTCTGGCCGTTCAGCACGTTATATCATAGTCTAGCTTATTGCTCCGACCATGAAAACTCATACTGCCCCTGAAGATCCTGAAACATTGACTTGATAGATAAGGCGGTTGTCTTTTTCCATTCAGCATAAGCAGTTCGACGGCAAGCATATCATCAAGCAAAACAATTACAATGCGAATTTTCTAAAGCAAGCGAGAAACGGAGAGGTATGGCTAATGGCTTGAAGCATGGTCGCGCTCTAAATCTTGTAATTCGGATGCCAGGGGAAATACATTATAGCGATTGAGACTGAGTAAAAATTCAACCCGGCTCATTCCGGCAAGTTCTGAGGCACGACCGGATGATAGCCGTCCCATCTCAAACAGCTTAACAGCCGCAAGCACCCTCAGCTCCCTTCCGAAAGCCAGTGCATCAGTCTTTTCAGCAAGCAGTATCTATTCGGGAATATCAAGCGTAATGTGTTGAACCGCCATGGTTCTCCTTTTTCTTTTCTTCAATTCAAGCCTTGCCTGTATACGCAAGCATTTTTAGTCACAACACACGAAACATATCAAAAACTTGCTGTACATCATAGCATCGCCCCTCATATCAAGAATCAGATTACGCTCGCACGCTGTAATTGTTTTCATACCTAATGGTATGGTTACCGAGTATTACCTTCCGGCTGATTCGACGACGACCCGTATAGAAGGTTGCCTGCACAGGAACCTGAGTGCACTTTGCGGAAGCATAATCACGTTGGTCCTGACCCGGTTGTGCATCGATATGAAGACGCCATAGTATTTCCTCTGCAAGAACTTCAAGCGGTTCACGAGGAACCGGCTTGCCGCCAATCGAGCTTATTCTTGCTTTGGCAAACACTCAGTGCGAGAGACAAACGAGACGCTGTTACTGCGGCAGCAATACCCAAACTGGACACGAACAGATGACGATCATCATCATCCACAACAATCCGATTTCCCTTCGATTCCCCTAACCATCACATGATGCAGGGTTCCCGGTGTATCCAATCTTGCTCCTCTCGGCATTATAATGGTCGGTTGTTTTTCTTGAGCGTATAGTAGCAGTTCACCATTAAATGTACTGTTTTCAAGAATTAAATACACTTAGTCAGGAACGTCCTCTAAGTTCCCATTCATAACGCCGCACTTCAGGGGCGCCCACCTCGGGAAACCGCGGTTTGGTGCAACGTGGAAGCGCATGTTATGCACGTACGGTTCATTTGTACTATGTTTCCTATTTTATAACCAATTGACCATCCTTCTTTACACTAAAGAATATTGGCCATGTTGAGTTGTTTTCAATCTCCCATACAAGAAAGTGAGAATCCTCATGACCCATCAAGATCTCATTTACTTCGATTTGATTTCTTGATTCAGGCGTAGGACACAAATAGTCAATTTCATATTTCGGCGAACGGGTCTTTGGATTGTATGGGCCAGCATCGTATCGAGTTTTTGACTTAGGACTCAGCTGAAATGTATGTTCTTGCTCACTCATTGGGATACTCTCTTTTCATTTAAGAAGAACAACAGCCATTGTTTCGCATTTGGAAGTTGTGATCGGTTTCTTTCGTATTATATGTGCATAACGTCCACATCTGGTATATGCACACCTGGACACTTCTTTAGTAAAAACGATGACGTCATTTTCAACAAAAAAAATAGTTCTAACTGCTTTTTTATAAATAAGTAAAATCTGTTATTGCTTTTCAATAGTACGAAGCAGCAATGTAATATGCCTTTTTTTAAAATATAGAATTAATATTTATTGACGCATTATTCATATTTTAATTCACCGAATAAGCTAATCATTAAATCATCCCTCAAAACCTCAAAAGGCAACTCAACATATTCATTTTTATGTCTTGGAAGTGCTTTTCCATCGTTTGGTGCATTTTTAGTATGACCTTGGATATGTTCACCATTTTCTTTAATGTATGGCAAAACTACTATTCGACCATGATTTTTAGATAAAACATTACCCTTTAACCATATAATATTGCTATCTTTCTCGGAGTCAGAATTTTTAACAACTTTAATCGTCCAACCTATTTGATCATTTTCTTCAAACCAAAAAACATAATTGCCCGACACAAGTACTTTATGCCCATTTACCAATGCCTCATCTAACATTCTTTTGACACTGGCTAATTGTAACAGTTGGTTAGCTCTTGGCAGTAGAATCGATCTTATTGCGGCTTTAGTCTTTCCCCAATGTGCAATACCAGAATAACCAAAACCACGAGCAATCTTTTCTCTATAACAATATTTGGCTGTTTGTGCGGTATGCTGACATAGAACCCAATGATTATTTTTATCAAGAAGTAAAGTTATATTATATTTGTTAATTCTTACCAATTTCACATATGGTGTTTGTGCTAATATTTTTAACAATTCAATTTTAACATCTTGTTCATCACTATGAATAATTAGTGAAACAAAACCTTCTCTTGAATAATCCTGATTACGTCGTATAGCCTCATTAAGCATTAATTGTTCTTCATTAATTCTTCGACTTAGAGCTGTAACTGCTTTATCTACTTTTAACTTTAAGGAGTTTTTCTCCGGATCACTAATATTCAAAAGGTCTATATTTTTGATAAGTTTATTATTTTCTTTTATTGAAACATCAAGGACTGAATTTAATTGGCTATAGGTTTCTACTTTGAAATGATGCTTATCAATTTCAATACATTTTTTATACCACTTCAAATCGCCATCTTTCTTCAATTTATACTCATACATCAGATACCCACAATCTGATTCATAACATGGTTGTGGAAACACAGCTAACGCGGTTAATGAATTCCCTGGTATCTGACGACTATCCATAGTATTTCCTTTTAAATTAATAATCACAAACCAAAAACAAATCTAACGAAGGTTTGTGGTTATAAAAATGCTTGACCACCTCGTGCCAAGCAAAAGACAGTAGCGGCAAAAATTACATTATTAACGATATCCTCCAATTTGGACAAGATGAATTTGGCAATACAACTAAAGTATTAACAAATTCCTCCTTAAAAGCATCATCATCTATCAAATTATTACCTGTTTTTTTATTATAAATTAAAGAAGAATCATTCATTGCAAATGGCCTTTTCAAAGACGTAATACCAATCCCCCTCAATACGTCAACATAACTTTTAAAATCATAGACATAATCCACAGTCAAATCATGACATATGCCTTTGTAGTAATTGATTGTTATTGACCCCCAATTTGACCTATAAGTATACCCTTCATCGTCATGACTAGATGGTTTGCCGAGATACCGCTCTATACTTTCTTTTCGTTTGCCTAAGATTTTCGTGTAATCAATAAGTGCTTCTTGATGGCTTTGGTATCCGAATTTCTCATGAATTTGTTTTCCCATGTCCCAACCAGCAAATCTCAGGATCATGGGATCGTCTACTGTATCCATTGTCAATGAGGCGTAAGGAATTACAGTTTGTTCTGATAGACCCTTAGCTCTATCGGTCGATGTCTGATTGTCGCATCCGTTTACTAAGAGCGTTAGGCAAAAGAGAATCAGAAGCAATCTAATCCGAATGTGAAGTGGGTTTTTCCTTTTTGACATAGCACATCTGTTTATTTTAATAGCCAGAACATTCGATATGAGGCGGTGCCCGCTGGGTCAAGTCTCCTCTTCGTGATAGCACTATTGACTACAGGTTTTCATGAGGTCATTCTATACATCCTGAATATTTCTAACGGCAAAAATCAATCTTCTACGCTATCGCACTGCGTCCCCTCTAATCTCTCTCAGAAATCACAACTCATACGTAAATATCATTTCTTATAACTGATGAATGATATTTTTCTATTTCCACACGAACATCTCTCAACCGCTCTTCATATTTTATATATTCATCTTCTGCCTTTTTACCACCCTCGTAGCCAATAAATTGTTTTGCAAAATCCGCGCAAGAAAGACTTCTTTCCTTATACCCTTTTTGCAACTCAAATAATGAATTTAATCGAGACAAATAATTAGCCTTTATTGCTGCATCGGCACATTTTTTCGTTTCCCACCAAGAAAAGGCAGAAAAGAATAAAGAAAAAGCAGAAAAGAGTAAAGCAATAACAGAGAATATGTCTGATGAATTATTCATAATATTCTTTTTTTCTAACTAATACGGCATTCAAATCTTTTACAAATGACGCGCAACAAAATTTGCAGCCCGGGATAACCTGTGTTTTCAAGCCTATGGGAGTTCAACAGATTTAGCCCATTCGACATTAAAAACGCTTTCTAAAGCTCTATTGTAGACAGCTACTGAGTGAAGACCTATAGCTGATTCCACCATTTTAGTTTCCCCAAAATCGGAACTCGCTACCCAAACAGTTTCGGGTGCAACAAGCACTACTTTGGCGTTTAATTTTGGATGCAACGCAATCCGAACTTGAGGAAATTGGGATTTTATTTTCTGCGCATTCTCTCTGGCTTCTTGGCTAGCAATGATAAATATGTTATGTGGTCGTTTAGTAATTATTCTTGCTATGTATTCTAAATTTGGAAGATGATGAGTCATAATGCAAAGAGCGCCTTGGATTTTCCCTAATTGAGAAAGGCGAGTGTTCCAAGTGCTAGCACATACTGAAAACTTCGCATCATCACACGAAAATGCAAAACCACCATTATCATCAGTGAAAGCCATTTATTTTCTTATTCTCGATTCTCGTTTGTAGCTTACGACGTAAATCAGCCGTGCGTGACTTTGGCGCGTCGAATGTATTTGCCATTATACGATTTCACATGCTTCTTTTAGCCCATTACCAAGCTTCTCAAGGCAATTCAACAAAATGTCTATATCTTTATCAGAAATTACTATCCTCTGTCCTATTTTGTAATTATTGACTTTTGTGTTATTTATATAATTGGCATCAACTATACCTTCATTGTGAGCAAGAATGTGACGCTTTTGGTATAAGACATTTAGTTCAATAAGTTCTTCGGAAGTTAACCAAGTCTCATAGCCTTTTTGAATTGCCTGATACCAAAGATCACTACCATGTTCAAGTCGCTGGAAAGCATTGAATGGAATCTTTCCGTATGTAAAATAAAGACCTTCGCAATATTTTTGAAAAGCTACTACACCATCAGATATACAGGTTTCAACAAGTGATCTACAAGTTAGCTCTGCCTCATCCTTTCCTGCTGATTCAATAAGCGCTTGCCTAATAACACCTACACTATCTTTCTTAACTCTAATTTTTCTCAATGAATCAGCATAGGTGCGTGTAACAGAGTTATGACCACATGCCGGACAAAAATATGCGCTGCCTATTACTGCAAAATGCGCCTTGCACTCTTCACACGTAATTTTAAGCTGCATAGCTTCAGCGGCTTTGGCTGGAATTGCATGGGTTCGCTTCATTCCACCCTGAACTTTCATTGACATTGAAATAAAAGAATTTCTGGGTTGCCTGCTGTTGAATCTTCTAGCATCAGATTGCATGGCATTATTTATTTTTCCTTCAATGACAGCTAATGCTTCAGCTTTGGCGTGCTCTACTTGCTCGACGGTAAACCATTGATCTGCTGGTGCTTCATGGCGACACAACGGACACCATACAGCCTTATCCTTGAATATTTTAGCCCAGTCTTCTTCATTTACTTTAAATAGAAATCCACATTCTTCAGAGGGGCACTGCTTGTCTATATAACCTTGTTCATCACTATCAATCGGAACAGACACCGGTTGGCTGCCCATTCGCTCCAATTCTTTTATCAAGTCTTCAAACATAGTTATACCCTTTATTTAGACACATACCAATAATTCGATTGATCCACCTAAACCGCAGTTTTGTAAATTAAAACCAAAATAGGATGCGACTTAAACACATAGTTCAAGAAATTCCTGCCTACCTCAAATCTCAAAGTAATGACCTCGAATAAATGCGTCTGGAAAGATTATCTGAAAGTCTGAAAGTAGACGAATATCAGTAAATATACGTCATATTCAGCAAACTTACACGTTCATCATCAATCATGATGGATGATGAAAGCCAGAGGAAATAAATCATCATTGTTTATGGTGTTCTACCCTAAGTCATTAATGACCCGATGAGCACCAACCATCTTGGTTGCAAAATACGCAACAAATTTCTGATACTGATTACTTCTTGAATTTCTGTGAGGTTTTTCCAGGCAGAAGAAGTCCGGCTGTGCAATGCTTCGCTCGTTATGCGTTCTTTGTGCCGAGCTGGGGCTCGGCGCTCCCAGGGAACAGGCGAGAGATGTGAAGGGGGAATAAAAAAAGCCCGCAACGTGTTCTCTTTGCAGGCCTTTAGTGTGTGTGTGATGTGGACGATAGTGGATTCGAACCACTGACCTCTACAGTGTCAATGTAGCGCTCTAACCAACTGAGCTAATCGTCCCTTTCGAATGGGTCGAAATATAGAATATCATTTATAAAATGCAAAGGGCGACTGCCCCTGATTTTGCAGATTATGCGGTTTTTTTCTGAGTCCTCGTGCCTGACACATACTCCGGCGCTGCTTTATTCTCGATTGTTTCGGCCGTAATAACGCATTTATGGATACCTTTCATCGATGGAAGATCAAACATAATGTCGATCATTACATTTTCGAGAACCGAACGCAATGCCCTGGCGCCTGTGCCGCGTTCAATGGCAATCGCGACCACTTTGTCCAATGCCTCTTCGGTAAACTCAAGATCAACGCCGTCCATTTCAAACAGCTTCTTATACTGCTTGGTAATGGCGTTTTTAGGTTCCACAAGGATGTTGCGCAATGCCTTTGCATCAAGCATATCAAGGGTGGAAATGACAGGCAGACGACCTATGAATTCAGGTATCAGTCCATACTCGTGCAGATCGTCCTGCATGACAAGCTTGAGGATTTCAGGATCGTAGCCTGTTTGACCATGCTTGACCTTTGCACCAAAACCCATTGACGATTTTGAAACTCTTTTTGCAATCAGGCGGTCAAGACCCTCAAAGGCACCACCGCAGATAAAGAGAATGTTCTTGGTATTGATATTGATCAACTGCTGCTCCGGGTGCTTGCGACCACCTTTCGGAGGAACACCAACAACGGCACCTTCAAGAATTTTCAGAAGGGCCTGCTGGACTCCCTCACCCGAAACATCGCGGGTAATGGAGACATTGGCTGATTTTCTAGCAATTTTATCAATTTCGTCAACATAGATAATACCGCGCTCGGCACGCTCAAGATTAAAATCAGAAGCATGAAGCAATCGGGCAAGAATGGTTTCAACATCGTCGCCAACATACCCTGCTTCAGTCAACGAAGTCGCATCAACAATTGAAAACGGAACTTCGAGCAGATTGGCAAGCGTCTGGGCAAGAAGAGTCTTTCCCGTACCGGTAGGTCCAATCAGAAGGATATTGCTCTTTTCAATAACAACACCATCGTCATCGCGCGTCCATTCCTGTGATTCAATCCTTTTATAATGATTGTACACCGCTACCGAAAGCGACTTTTTAGCAGTCTTCTGACCGACAACATACTGGTCAAGGGAGTCCATAATAGCCTTCGGGCTTACCAGTCGTGGCTGAAACGGCTTCTCTGAAGGTCGCTCAGGCTGCTGTATGGCACTGAGCTCTTTGCGCAGGATATCATAGGATGTTTTAATGCAACGGTCACAGATAAATGCTCTCGGACCGGCAACCATGCTGGCAGACTCCTGAGCACTTCTTCCGCAAAATGAACAGAAAACCTGATCGGTGCTGTTCCCGTTACCACCCCTTGTTTTGCCTTTTCCCGTTTCTCTTGTCATGAAACACTCGAGCCTTCAATATGTTAATAATGCAGTTCTTTAAAATCCCATATTTGCAAGACTATCCAGCACATGCTGAATGGTCATACTCAGTTTGGGATGGCCGGCCTCAAAATGATCAACAGCCTCTCTCATGCGTTCCATAAGAGATTCGTTTTCCTGAACAGCACCACCCTCTTCAGTTACAAGTTTGCTTATATCTTCACGGAGGTTCGATAAAACCTCTACTGTGGTTTTATCAACGGAATCAACCTGTTCCAGCTCCTTGTGAAGCGTTTCGAGGAGTTCCCTGAGTTTTTGCTGTTCCATAAGGCGACTTGATTAAGAATAAATTCAATGATGTACGGGCTATAACGTATAAACTCCCTCAATCGTTTAGGGGAGACTTGTTTCACCCATCAAAAACCGGTCACACTCACGGGCGGCAGACCGTCCCTCTTGAATTGCCCAAACCACAAGACTCTGGCCACGGCGGGCATCGCCGGCAGCAAAGATGCGCTCACGGTTTGTAAGAAATTTTTTGTCAGTCGCTTTTATGTTAGAGCGTTCATCCTGTGTAACCTGAAGCTGCTGCAGGAGATGCGCGTCCGGCCCGATAAAGCCCATGGCAAGCAACACAAGCTCGGCAGGGATAATCTGTTCAGTTCCTGCAACAGGGAGAGGAGAATATCTTCCATCAGTTTTAACCCACTCCACCTCGGAAACCTCAACAGCTTTGAGCACTCCCTTTTCGTCGGCAAGAAACTTTTTGGTCATCATGGAATACTTTCTCGGATCGTCACCCTGTACCAAGGCAGCCTCTTCCTGTCCGTAATCGACCTTGAAGGTTTTCGGCCATTCAGGCCATGGATTGTCGAGCTGACGCTCGAGTGGGGGCTTTGGCATAATTTCGAGCTGTATGACGCTCTTGCACCCCTGGCGCAAGGATGTAGCAACACAGTCTGTGCCTGTATCACCGCCACCTATGACAACAACATTTTTTCCAGCAGCAGAAAGAACCGGTGCACTCTCGTCGAGCAGGGCTTTGGTACTTGAGCGGAGAAAATCCATTGCAAAATGGATGCCTGAAAATTCCCGTCCTTCGGCAGAAAGGTCGCGAGGCCTGGTTGCACCAGTACAGAGCACCACTGCATCAAACTCTTCGAGCAGCTTGTCGGCCGGATAATCGACACCAACCTCCGTGCTCTCCATGAAAATGACTCCCTCTCTTCTCATGAGATCAATACGGCGCTCAACAACCAGCTTCTTGTCAAGCTTCATGTTGGGAATGCCAAACATCATGAGGCCACCGATACGGTCATCACGCTCGAACACAGTCACACTGTGACCGGCTTTGTTCAGCTGGTCAGCGCAGGCAAGGCCGGAAGGGCCTGAACCAACAACTGCTATCCTTTTGCCTGTTCTGTAAGCAATTGTTTTCGGTTCCACCCACCCTTCTGCAAAAGCATGTTCAATAATCGAATACTCTATATTCTTGATGGTGACCGGAGGATCAATAATCCCAAGCACACAGGAACCCTCACATGGAGCAGGACAGACCCTTCCAGTAAACTCCGGGAAGTTGTTGGTTTTCATCAACCGGTCATAAGCCTCATGCCAGAAACCTTTATAGACGTAGTCATTCCATTCGGGAATAAGATTGTGGATCGGGCATCCGCTGGTCATACCGCTCAGCATAAACCCTGTATGGCAGTAAGGCGTACCGCAATCCATACAGCGGGCACCCTGGTTCTGCAACTCAGATTGAGGCATTTCCTTATGAAACTCCTGCCAATCTTTTATTCTTTCCAGAGGCTCCCTGTCTGCTGGCAATGCTCTCTGGTACTCCATAAAACCCTTAACTTTGCCCATATCAATAATTTAATCTTTTCAAAACAGTGCTGTACAGCCCTTTTTCGATATCAATTTCCTGAAACACGTGCCGGATCATGAACATTTTTTTCGAACGAAGCCATAACAGCTTCATCACCGGTGATCCCTGCAGCCTTGATTTCGGCCATAGCATCGAGAACCCTCTGGTAATCGTGCGATATGACTTTGACGAAACGCTGGCGGAGAAGGTCACTGTCATCAAGTATTGCGCGGCCGAGTTCGCTTCCTGTATAGACGACATGCCTTTCAATCATAGAGTGAAGTTCTGCAAGCTCCAGCGGGTCATCGACAGAATAAAGACCGACCATATCATGGTTGCAGTTTTCGGCAAACGTACCGTCTGCATCGTACACATAGGCTATGCCGCCCGACATGCCGGCAGCAAAGTTTCGTCCGGTTTTTCCAAGAATGATAACGGTTCCGCCTGTCATATATTCGCAACCATGATCACCGATAGCTTCCACAACAGCTTTCAGGCCGCTGTTACGCACACAAAAACGCTCTCCGGCCATGCCTCTGATAAAGGCTTCTCCGGAAGTTGCGCCGTAAAAACCGACATTGCCGATGATGATATTCTCTTCGGGCACAAAAGAAGATTCTTTTGACGGATAGACAACAATCCGGCCACCGGAAAGCCCCTTGCCGACATAGTCGTTGGCGTCACCTTCAAGTTCAAGGGTCATCCCATTGGGAATAAATGCGCCGAAACTCTGACCGGCAGAACCGGAGAATTTCAAATGGATAGTGTCGTCAGGCAGTCCGGCAGATCCATACGCTTTAGTAACTTCATAGCCGACAAGAGTACCGACCACCCGGTTAGTGTTTCTGATGGTAAGTGTGGTGGAGACCTTTTCTTTTCTCTTGATAGCCGGTTCACAAATGGAAAGCAGCATGGTACGGTCAAGACTCTCGTCAAGACCATGCTCCTGAGCAATGGTGCAGTAACGGGTTTCCTGTTCGTCAGCCTCTGCCTTGTAGAGAATCTTGGACAGATCAATACCTTGAGCTTTCCAGTGATTGACTGATTTTTTCATGGAAAGAATTTCGGTATGACCGACAAGTTCATTAATTGTGCGGACTCCGAGACGCGCCATGTACTCCCTGACGCCTTCGGCAAGAAAGCGCATGAAGTTTTCAACATGCTCCGGTTTACCTTTGAAATTCCTGCGAAGTTCCGGATTCTGGGTAGCAACACCAACTGCACAGGAATCGTCCTGACAGCAGCGCATCATAACACAACCCATGACGACAAGAGTAGTTGTCGCAAAACCGAACTCCTCAGCACCGAGTATGGCAGCAATAACAATATCTCTGGCAGTTTTAAGCTGACCATCTGCCTCCACTACAATGCGGCTGCGCAGATTGTTGAGAACGAGAGTCTGGTGCGCTTCAGCAAGACCGAGTTCCCACGGCATGCCTGCATGCATGATACTTGAAACCGGCGACGCACCGGTTCCGCCATCGTGACCACTGATAAGCACAACATCAGCATGAGCCTTGGCAACGCCAGCAGCAATAGTTCCCACGCCAACGGTAGAGACAAGCTTTACGTTAATGCGTGCCGTATGGTTGGCATTTTTAAGGTCATGAATAAGCTGCGCAAGATCCTCAATTGAATAAATATCGTGATGAGGTGGTGGCGAAATCAAACCGACACCGGGTGTTGAGTGACGAACCTTGGCTATCCACGGATATACTTTTGAGCCTGGAAGCTGTCCGCCTTCACCGGGTTTTGCACCCTGAGCCATCTTGATCTGGATCTCATTGGCGCTGGCAAGATATTCACTGGTAACACCGAACCTTCCGGAAGCAACCTGCTTGATGGCCGACATTTTTGAGTCACCGTTGGGTTCTTTGTGGAACCTCGCAGGATCTTCGCCGCCTTCACCGGTATTGCTCCTGCCTCCAAGCCTGTTCATGGCAATGGCTAGAGTTTCATGAGCCTCCTGACTGATGGAGCCGTATGACATGGCTCCGGTCTTGAACCTTTTGAAAATGGCCTCAACCGGTTCAACCTCTTCAAGCGGTACCGGCTGCTCACTGAAATTGATATCCATCAAGCCGCGGATCGTGCAAAGATGCTCGCTCTGGTCGTCTATAAGGTTCTCATATTTTTTAAACATCTCATAGTTGCCGGTTCTGCATGAGTGCTGCAGAACATGGATTGCTTCGGGGCTGAAAAGATGATATTCACCGTTATAACGCCATTTTCTTTCACCTCCGGCTTCAAGGCCGCGATTAACCTTATTGCCTGTCGGAGGAAATACCGATTCATGCCGTTTGCGGACTTCTTCAGCCACTATATCAATGCCAATGCCTTCAATACGGGTAGGCGTACGGGTAAAATAGGCGTCAACAAGCTGGGTATTGAGACCGACGGCCTCAAATATCTGTGCGCCCCGGTAGCTCTGGATCGTTGAAATGCCCATTTTCGCCATGGTTTTCACAACACCCTTGACAGCTGCCTTGATATAATTTTTAACGGCGCCCTTTTCATCCAGTTTTACCTGGCCTGACTGGACAAGCGAATGGATTGTTTCAAACGCCATATAAGGATTGATCGCTCCTGCTCCGTAACTGATCAACATGGCGAAGTGATGCACAGCCCTTGGCTCAGCTGATTCAAGCACCAGACCGACCTTTGTTCTTATACCGGCATTGATAAGGAAGTTGTGCAGTCCTGAAACAGCAAGCAATGCAGGAATTGGGGCACGGTTTTTTTCAATCTCTCCCTTATCGGAGAGAATAATAATATTGACACCCTTGCTTGCAGCCTTTTCGGCATGGCGGTAGAGATCCTGCATGGCAGCCTCAATTCCTTTGCCGCCTTTGGATACATCGTAAAATATTGGAAGCGTAACTGCTCGAAACCCTGGTTGATCAATGCCCCTGATTTTTTCGAGGGACTGGTTGGTCAAAATAGGATGGGGCAAGCGGATCCGACGACAATTCACCTCGGATGATTCAAGCAACTGCCCTTCAGTACCAAGCATGACCATTGTTGAGGTTATAAGCTCCTCCCTGAGGGAATCAATCGGGGGATTGGTCACCTGGGCAAAAAGCTGCTTGAAATAATCGTATAAGAGCTTGGATTTATTTGACAGAACCGCCAAGGGAGTATCGTTACCCATGGATCCTACAAGTTCCACCCCTTTTTCGCTCATCGTCTTTATCTGGAGATAGATATCTTCCTGGGTATAGCCGAACACCTTCTGGCGCGCCGTCAGGCTGTACTTGTCTTCATCAGGGTTTTTAAGCTGAGGGTGATCTTCCAGAGCTTCCAGATCAATCATATTCCGTTCGATCCACTCTCCGTAGGGTTTTTCACTGGCAATGGTCTGCTTGATCTCTTCATCGGAGATGATTCGGCCTTCAACCGTATCGACGAGGAACATCCTGCCTGGCTGCAGACGGTCCTTCTTGAGGATCCGTTCCGGTGCAATGTCAAGCACCCCGACCTCTGAAGCCATAATAACAAGGTCATCCTTTGTGATATAGTAGCGTGAAGGACGAAGCCCATTGCGGTCGAGTACGGCGCCAATCTGCACACCATCGGTAAATGTTACCGATGCAGGCCCATCCCATGGCTCCATTATACAGCTGTGGTATTCGTAAAATGCTTTTTTCGTCGGGGACATTCCATTGTTGCCTGACCATGGTTCAGGAATAATCATCATGGCAGCATGTGCCATAGAACGGCCTGAAAGAACGAGAAACTCGAAAGCATTGTCGAGAATGGCAGAATCGCTCCCATCCTCAAGTATAACCGGCTTGATATCTTCAAGAGCGTCACCGAACACTTTTGAACGGATGTTTTTCTCCCTTGCATTCATCCAGTTGACATTACCCCTGAGCGTATTAATTTCGCCGTTATGGCTTAAATATCTGTACGGGTGCGCCCTGTCCCAGCTAGGAAACGTATTCGTGCTGAAACGAGAGTGCACCATGGCAATGGCACTTTCCATATCAGCATCATGCAGTTCAGGATAAAACTCTCCAACCTGCTCTGGCAGGAGCATGCCTTTATAGACAATAGTTCTGCCTGAAAGACTTGATATATAGAAATAGCTGCTTCCAAGAAGACCCGCTGTATATTTTACCCGTTTTGTGATGCGGCGACGAATGATGTAGAGCTTTCTTTCAAATTCAAGTTCAGAGGTAATCTCCTTTCCCCAACCGACAAAAAGTTGCTTGACAACCGGTTCTTCAGATCTCGCTGTATGACCAAGGGAGTCATTGCAGGTCGGCACTTTTCTGAAACCGAGACATTTCTGACCTTCAGCCTGTATCATCTGGCGGCAGATATCTTCGATTGCACGCCGTTGTGATATATCCGGCGGAAGAAAAAGCATGCCTACACCATACTGTTTTTCCGGGGGAAGCTCAATATTTCGTTCAGCACAAACCTTACGGAGAAACTTGTCTGGAATCTGAAGAAGAATTCCTGCTCCATCACCGGTATTCTTTTCACACCCGGAGGCTCCGCGATGTTTGAGGTTTTCATTTATTTTTAAGCCCTGCTCTACAATTTCATGGGACTTGACACCTTTGATATGGGCAACAAACCCTACACCGCAGGCATCATGCTCAAACTGAGGATCATAGAGCCCCGCATTTAACGTAACGTTCATATTTTCAGGCACAACTTTTCAAACAGTTTCAAAAAAAAGGCAGTCGACAGATCAAAGTGCAGAATATAAAAGTTTTTTAACAAAACAACCTAAAGCAGCAGTCGCCCCTGCTGGACTAAGCTTTTCCCTGGCTGGCAACTGCATTCACAGCCTTCTGCAAGGCTTCCTGATCGCCGAGGTAATAACTTTTCAGAGCTTTGAGATCATCATCAAGCTCATAGACAAGAGGAATACCTGTGGGTATGTTTACACCGACAATATCGTCCTCGGAAATATTATCAAGATATTTAACGAGTGCCCGCAAGGAGTTTCCATGTGCTGCAATAATAACCTTCTTTCCTTTGCGGATTTCGGGCGCTATTGTTTCATGCCATAGAGGGAGAAAGCGATCAACGGTATCTTTCAGACATTCACTTAAAGGAATCTCCGATTCAGCAAGACCCAGATAGCGGGGATCTTCACCGGGATAGCGCTCATCAGTTTTTTCAAGTGCAGGGGGCGGGGTGTCGTAGCTTCTCCGCCATACAAGCACCTGCTCTTCTCCATACTTCTGAGAAGTTTCCGATTTATTGAGTCCCTGAAGGGCTCCATAATGTCGCTCATTAAGACGCCAGCTTTTAAAAACAGGAATCCACATCAAATCCATTGCATCAAGAACACTCCATAACGTCCTGATTGCCCGTTTCAATACCGAAGTGTAGGCAATGTCGAAAACAAACCCTTCATCCTGAAGGAGTTTGCCTGCATTTGCAGCCTCTTTCCTGCCCTGCTCGCTCAGGTCAACATCATACCATCCAGTAAAGCGGTTTTCACGATTCCATTGACTCTCTCCATGCCGCAACAAAACCAGTTTTATCATAATGCGATCCCCCTTTTCTGGATATTTTTCTGTTCAGGAACTATTTTCCATAGTTAATTGGCCTGCAATTTAATATTCTCCACATCTTTTCTCAAACTTCATCAACTCCACTTTGCTAAAGTTTACGGATGAAGGCGTTGGATAGTTATACTAAGCAAGGCTTTTTCTAAGAAATGTCTATAGATTTATAAATCGAAATATGATATCTTAAGTAATTTTTGGCGAAGGATACCGGAGCCTCTTGTTTTTGGCTCCCTTCCACTCAGTGGTACGAATGATCTGTAAATGCTCTTATACTGATAAAAAGACAATGAACGTAGACAATTTCAGGTTACAATTAGGCGGAAAAGAATATGTGCCCATCATTATCGGTGGTATGGGAGTTAATATCTCAACAACCGAACTCGCTCTTGCTGCTGAAAAACTCGGCGGGATCGGCCATATTTCCGACGCCTTGATCGGTTATGTCTGCGACAGATTATTCAAAACATCGTATGTAGGCCGCAAAAGGAAACATTACGCTGCATACAGCAACAACCCTGACAAATCCGCAGTCCTGTTTGACCTGGAAGAGTTAGCTGAGGCACAAAAAAAGTATATCGAATATACGGTATCCCAAAAAACCGGTAAAGGCGCGATTTTTCTGAACTGCATGGAAAAACTGACCATGAACAGCTCAATCGAAACGCTTAAAGTCAGACTTTGTGCTGCCATGGATGGCGGAATTGACGGGTTGACTCTTGCTGCCGGCCTCAACCTCCGTACTCTTGATCTTATTCAGGAGCATAAGCGGTTTCGTGATGTTAAAATCGGCATTATCATCTCTTCGGTCAGGGCTCTATCCATCTTTTTGAAACGGGCAATACGCCTTGATCGCTTGCCTGATTACATTGTAGTCGAAGGACCACTTGCAGGAGGTCATCTCGGCTTTGGAGCAGATGACTGGAAGAAGGTTGATCTTCAGAGCATCTTCACCGAAGTTCTTGCTTTTTTGAAAAAAGAAGAGCTGAACATTCCGGTCATTGCTGCAGGAGGAGTTTTTACCGGTACTGATGCTGTTGATTATCTTAAAATGGGAGCTTCAGGCGTTCAGGTGGCGACGCGCTTTACCATCAGCAAGGAATCCGGTCTGCCTGCAGAGGTCAAGCAGAACTATATCAATGCGCGAGAGGAGGATATCGTGGTCAATATGGCTTCAACGACGGGCTATCCCATGCGGATGCTTACTGCATCGCCAACATTGCGCTATGCGATAAAGCCAAACTGCGAAGGACTTGGCTATCTCCTGGAAAACGGCGGAACATGCACCTATATCAACGAGTATTACCAGGCACTTGCTGCAAGGAAACCCGGAGAACCGCTTGTTATCAAAGAGAAAACATGCCTCTGTACCGGCATGGCTAATTATGATTGCTGGACATGCGGCCAATTGACATACCGACTCAAGGAAACAACAAACCGGCTTCCAAACGGGAAGTGGCAGCTTCCATCAGCCGAGGATATTTTTCTTGACTATCAATTCAGCCGTGACCACTCTATAAAACTCCCCAAACCGGAAACTATTTCTTAGAGGATTATACGGCAGGAAACGAGTATCTTAAAGCAATAGGAAACTTCCTTTTTGAGGGGTTGAAACCCGTCAATAAACTGCCGATATGAAACGAAAAGCAAGCTCATTTTTGTATACCGCGCTTCTGGCGATCATATTCATAACGATTGTTTTCATCGTCAATCAGTTACATGCGGCAGCAAAGCTTTTCGATGCAATCCATCCTTATGCCGGCCTCGTTTTCCTTCTTTTCAGCATAGCATTACTACTCGTTGCACTTTTTAAAGCAATCCGTTTTTTTTCAGTTCCGAAATCGCCACAGTTGCCGGAACAGGAGAGCTCCAAAGGAATGGATATCTATTCTGGCTATCTGGCCGGTAGATTACCGGTTCACTCCATGCATCCGGATGCTGCAAAACAGCAAAGGGATCAGCGCTGGGTTCGAACAAACCTCAAGTTTCTGGAGGTTGACTCTCTTAACATTACCAAGCAGATCGCCACAAAAAACTTTTTTGTAGGGGCTTTTGCCCAGAACACCTCGTATGGCACGACCACTTCACTGATGAACAACTTCAAGGTGATATGGAGTATCTACACCATCCACAACCGCGAGCAGTACCTCGGAGAGTTTGTCAGCCTTCTCCGCTCCGTCTATGAATCTCTGCCTCTTTCTGATTTCAGAAAAGAGGAATTACCTGCCCATATCAAGCCGATTATACAGGCGTCGTTCAGCAATACACTCTCGACATTGCTGCCCGGGGGAAACCTGCTGACTCCGTTTTTTCTCAATCTTTTTCTTGCGGGCTCAACCAACACCTATCTTACCTGCCTTGCCGGTATTATTGCAACCCACCAGTGTCAGGCAATGACGGAGATAGAAAAAAAGGAAATTATTCAACAAAGCATGTTTGAGGCATCATTCATGCTGAAAGAGATTATCAAAGAGTGCAACCCGATACTTTCAGTAACCATCAGCAAGGCAGTAAAAAACGCTGGTATGGATAGCCTTGACACCATCCCGCAAACAGCTGCAGGGGGTGGCATGGCTCAGGATATTGTTTCCCACCTGGCAAGCTCACTGAAACAAATTATTCGGGAGAATATTGTTACCAAAAAGGACGAAGAATAGGTACTATAGGGCCTATAGGACTTATAGGGGCTATTTTTAGGGTTTTTGGCGCAGCTCGCGGAAAAAATCCTGAAGCAGACTTTGGCACTTGTTCTCCATAATACCGCCAAATACCTCGGGCTGATGGTTGAGCTGAGCGCACCCTGTCACATTCATAACCGTCCCTGAAGCTCCCATTTTTGGATCATACGCACCGAAAACAAGCCGACCAACCTTTGCATTTACGATAGCACCGGCACACATCGGACAAGGCTCAAGAGTAACGGCCAGCGTGCAATCATTGAGATACTTGCTCCCGATCGTTGCCATGGCGGAAGTCAAAGCAATCATTTCGGCATGAGCTGTAGCATCGCATAAGGCTTCAACCTGATTATATCCTTTCCCAATAACGTGACCGTTACTGTCAAGCACAACCGCTCCGACAGGAACTTCTTTTCGCTCAAATGCTTTTATTGCCTCACGGAAAGCGAGCTCCATGCAATAGGTCAGTTCCATCATAATTATTAAATAAATATTGTTCTGTTCGCGCTCAAGGACTTTACCGTAATCGTAATTTTCATTATACTGTGCTCTTTGCGCAATTTCGGGGTTTCCCCGGGGCATTACTAGTGCAAATTGTCGTCAGTAACCCAATACCCAACAATATGAACATTCATGAATATCAAGGCAAGGATATCCTGAGAAAATTCGGGGTTGCCGTACCAAAAGGAATTGTAGCGTATTCGCCAGAAGAAGCAAAACAGGCCGCTGAGCAGCTTTTTGCCCAGCAGACCAGCCCTGTGGTTGTTGTTAAAGCCCAGATTCATGCCGGAGGCAGGGGTAAAGCAGGTGGGGTAAAGCTTGCCAAATCACCTGAGGAGGCCTTTGATATTGCCCAGGAACTGATTGGCAAGACCCTTGTTACCCATCAGACAGGACCTGAAGGCAAAGAGATCAGACGCCTGCTTGTTGAAGAGGGCATGAATATTGAAAAAGAGTTTTATGTAGGCATCACGCTTGATCGGTCAACGTCAAGAAATGTTCTGATGGTTTCGACTGAAGGCGGCATGGAAATTGAAACTGTAGCTGAAGAGACTCCGGAAAGAATCTTGAAAATCCAGATTGATCCATTGTACGGGATACAGGATTTTCAGGCACGTGAAGCTGCATTTTTCCTTGGTCTTAAGGATGATCAGTTCCGGAATGCCGTCCGTTTTATATCCGCACTCTACAAGGCATATACCTCGATTGATGCGGCAATTGCTGAAATCAACCCTCTGGTAGTCACCAAAGAGGGAAAAGTACTGGCACTTGACGCCAAAATCAATTTTGATGACAACGCACTCTTCCGCCATAAAGATTTTCTTGAACTGAGGGACATCAGCGAAGAAGATCCTTTTGAAGTGGAAGCCTCAAAATCAAATCTCAACTACGTCCGCCTTGATGGCAATGTTGGCTGTATGGTTAACGGCGCAGGACTTGCTATGGCTACCATGGACATGATCCAGCTCGCTGGCGGCAAACCGGCGAACTTCCTTGATGTTGGTGGTTCAGCAAGCCCTCAGACTGTTGAGGAGGGATTCAAGATTATTCTGAGCGACAAAAACGTCAGGGCAATTCTTGTCAACATTTTCGGCGGCATTGTTCGCTGCGACCGGGTTGCTGGAGGCATTATCGAAGCCGCCAGAAAGATTGGCCTGCACCTGCCGGTTATTGTAAGGCTCGAAGGCACAAACGCTCTTATTGCACAAAAAATGCTTGATGATTCAGGATTGAACCTCATTTCAGCCAACGGTCTGCGTGATGCGGCTAAAAAAGTACAGGCAGCACTGGCATCTTGAACTGAAACGACCTAATATAAACGCCAAAAACCCCGCATTTGCCATGCGGGGTTTTTTTGTCAGCATTTTCTCTATCAGTTTTACCAAAAAGTTCCTTCCCTACCCCCTCAATTACAAAAAAAATCAAAAAAATATTTATTTATTTGCAAAGCCATAACGGCTTAAAATTTAAGCTTTTGGAGCTTATTTTTAATTATTAATTAAAAATAATAACAAGTTTGTATGATTAATTTTATTGTTTTTAAACGCAATATGTTTTAAAATACAATCAATAAAAGAAATGCTGGAGCAGGCCGTCGTTAATTTTTTTAATATATAGAAAATATACGCGATCGAAGTTCAGCTTTTTTTTATCGTTACCCCCATGCATTCATAAGTAGGTTTTTAGTTAATTTTTTTCATCTTAGCACCCTTTTGGTGTTGAGGAAGTATGTCTTGCTGTCTAAACTAATAGATAGCATCATCTACTTGTGGGCCGTTTAGCATTGATGTATCACAATGCTTGTTTGCCTTATCTGGATGGTATGGATTTTATTATAGAATCTATATCTATTCTGAGCAGGGTAATTAAGTCCTTGAGAATTCGTACAAGCCAATTAGTTGTTTGTAATACCCCTAAATAATTACAACGGCCTTACTGTCAAGATGACCAGAAAAATCCTCATTTTATTGCTATTTTTTGCACTTCTTTTCGGAGAACATGCTCATGCAGAGGAAGTGCCAGATAAAGCTTATTTTGCCTCTGAAGAAGCAGACACCTCTGTTCATGAGGTGGCAGACTGGATAGTCAATTCAAACGATAATAAAGAGATGCCATTTATTATCGTTGATAAAAAGCAGGGGCAAATTTATGTCTTTAAGAAAGAGGGTCTAATCATAGCAGCGGCTCCGATACTTGTTGGAGAAGCAATTGGTGACTTTTCACTTCCCGGCATTGGAAACAAAAAGCTCTGCGATATTAAACCTCATGAGCGAACCACTCCTGCCGGGAAATTCCTTGCCAGACGAGGGTTGAATTCGGATGGTTCGGAAGTAATCTGGGTTGATTTTGAAACGGCCATAGCCATTCATACTGTATCCTCAAATAACCCCAGAAAACGTAAAATACAACGCCTGCAATCTCTTTCAGCTAAAGAAAAAAGAAGTACGCTTGGGTGCATAAATGTTACAAATGAATTTTACTTTTCAGTCATTAGCCCTTTGTTTGCCAAACGAAACGGCTTAGTGTATATACTCCCTGAGACTATGCCTGCAAATAAGTTTTTTAACCTTGAATGTAAAAATACTGGTAGTTGAAGACCGGCTTGTGAACCGTAAAGAGATCAACCTTATTTCTGCCCATTAGCACACATTTCACCGAGTCTCTTCTTTGCTATTGCATCACCGCGGCCGGCAGCAAGACGATACCATTTAACCGCTTCAGCACAGTTTTTTTCCATCCCATACCCTTTTTCATACATCAAACCAAGAGTGATCTGTGCCTTTACATTTCCTTGCGTTGCTGCAAGGCGAAACCATTTTACGGCTTCTGTGTAATTAGGAACGACACCATTACCTTTTGCATACATCACTCCGAGATTGTTCTGCGCCATGCTATGGCCTTGAGCTGCAGCAAGCCGATACCATTTAACTGCTTGAACGTTGTCCTTGAGAACTCCTGAACCAGTAGCGTATGATACCCCGAGATTGTATTGTGCTTTTGCATCTCCATGAGCCGCAGCAAGCCGATACCATTTAACTGCTTCAGTTACGTTCTGAATAACGCCTTTACCTGTAGCATACGATACCCCGATGTTATACTGGGCATCTGCCATCCCTTTTTCTCCTGCAAGACGATACCATTTAAGGGCTTCGGCATAGTTCTGCTCCACTCCCTGACCCATATAGTACATCTCCCCAAGATTGTACTGTGCATGGACAAACCCTTGTTCAGCAGCAAGACGAACCCATTTAAAAGCTTCAGCATAATTTCGTTCTACTCCATAACCTTTATAATAGATACCCCCGAGAATAAATTGAGCCTCAGCATTTCCTTTTTGTGCTGCATAACGCAATTCTGATATTTTATTGGGCGACGCTCCGCTTACTGCCACGAAAAACAGCATTGAGCAAAAAAAGAAAATGAGCGTAATATATCTCGCGTTCATTACCTCGACCCCCATCTTTATGACTGCATGAACGGTTAAAACGCAAACAACTATATTATATATTTAATATATAATATAATCATCAAAACCATTTCTATCGACTAGGAATCGGCCTTTTTATATAAGATATATTTACTGCTTTTGAGATAGATACAGAGGGAAGATTTATAGAAGAATCATCTGCCGAGATTCCGGAAACAAGAATAATCTCTTTTTGGAGATAACTTGTGAAAAGGAGAGGATGTTAGATTAATTGGATATTGTCTGGAGATTCACATAGCCTGATTCATGAGCATGATCAAGTGCAAGCTGATTCACACTCAAAGATTTTGAGTCATTGTAAGCATTCCCGTGCCCCAACTCAACCAGCTTCTTCTGAGCTATTGAACTGCCCTTGGCAGCTGCAAGCCTATACCAGTTAAGTGCTTCAGTCACGTTTTTAGCAATTCCATAACCCTTCTCATGCATCAATCCGAGAGTGATCTGTGCCTTTACATTTCCTTGTATTGCTGCAAGGCGAAACCATTTTGCTGCTTCTGTATAATTTTGAGCGACACCGCTTCCTTTTGCATACATCACACCCAGATTGTTCTGAGCCATACTATGACCTTGATCAGCTGCAGACCTATACCATTTTACTGCTTCAGAAAAATCCTGAACAACTCCCTTGCCTGCAGCATACGACACAGCCAGATTGTACTGTGCCTTTTGATCACCCTGATCAGCTGCAAGCCGATACCATTTAACAGCTTCTGAGAGGTCCTGAACAACTCCTTTACCTGCAGCATACGATACACCAAGATTGTACTGTGCCTCCGGCATCCCCTGTAAAGCCGCAAGACGAAACCATTTTGCGGCTTCAGTATAGTTTTGATCGATACCCTCACCCTTATAGTACAGCTCACCGAGATTGTACTGCGCCTTTGCAAACCCATGGTCAGCTGCAAGACGAACCCATTTCAGTGCATCCACATAATTCTTTTTGACACTATCTCTACTGTAATACATCCTGCCCAGACTCAATTGGGAATCAGCATTACTATCGTCAGACGCAATCCGTATATCTGAAATCACTCCAGAAGTCTCTGCTCTGACTGTCCCGAAAAACAGGGTAGAACAACAAATAATTATAAGAGCTTCTTTTAGCATTGCTTCATGAAGGATAACATTCAACTTATAGCTTAACTACAACCTTTAAAAAAGATCTACGTCTCCAAACTTCCGGAAACCGAACAAAATTAAATTAATACTGCAATTTCCATGCCGTAATATCAAAACAGGCCCACAAAAAAATCTAATACTCTATAAGTATTTATTTTAATAATGTTTAGATTATAAATAAATGTTGCGAAATATGTATTGTTAGTTAAATATTGCCTTAAAAAGAGACACCTTGTCTCAGATACGTCTCGAAGATTGACACCCCGTTCACTGAACAAAAAAATCAAGTAATAAAAAAATAGCGAAGAGGAAAAAGCTCCGCTTCGCTATCAAAAACAACAACATGTCAGGTCTTAACGTATCAATCATCAGTCATCTAAACTACACTGAATCATCACCACAACACACAAAACCTGACCCGACCCGTTGCTGCCATCTATACAAGAACATAATCATGCGTCATCAACCAACTTTTTCATCCATTCATTAACTTCGACGCGATTTCTTTCAGAATCTTGCGGTGGAAAAGAAAGTTTTTTTTACTGATTAATTTATTCGTATCGGAGTGCTTCGACTGGTTTAAGTGCAGCAGCTTTTCTAGCTGGCCAGAGGCCGAAGAATATCCCGGTAAGTGCTGAGAATGCCGTTGCAAGCACAACCGAGATCGGTGAAGTTATGACCGACCATCCGGCAAAATAGGAGAGAATAAGGGAGATGGCAATGCCCAGCATGATGCCGATCAAGCCGCCGCTCACCGTCATGCCAACCGACTCGACCAGAAACTGCAGCATGATATCGTTTTTCCTCGCTCCAATAGCCTTTCGCAGCCCGATCTCCCGTGTGCGTTCTGTCACCGATACCAGCATGATATTCATAATCCCTATGCCTCCAACTACC
>CAINOC010000068.1 GCA_903851385.1 uncultured Chlorobiaceae bacterium
CGGGTACGTTTACCAATAGCTTCACACAAGGCAATTGCTTATCCTGCATGTACTGGCGGTCTCAACTGACTGAACAGTTGGTCTGTTTGTCAGACAACTCCACAACAAGACTTTCACGTCGCACAGTCCTATAGGTCCCATAGGCCCTATAAGCCCTATTCCCCCTCTTTCAGAGTTAAAGAAAATATTTTTATTGCAAACGTTAAGTTATCCCTTATTTTTATCAACCCGTTGCCATTTTCCCGGAAATACAAACACTGCCGACATGCCCGAGGTTTTTCATTATCCCACAGCCTATCCTGCATGGTGGATGGATTCATATTTTCTTCTAACCTGGTGTCTGGGCATGCTCTTTCTTAGTGTGGGCTGGGCTGTCTTTTTCCGATACGGCAAGTTTACCTACGGTGTTGATCTTGGCTGCTTCTGGAAATCAACCCTGCTGCTTGTGCTGACCACCATATCCCTTGGAGGTCCGAACTACTACAATACCCGTTTTGTAGGGGAGCATGGTCAGGATGGAAATGCAATCAAAATGTCCAGTGACAAGCTGCTCTATCTCGATCGAAAAGGGAATGAGAAAAAGCTCAATCTTGCTGATATTACCTCTATTTACCAAGAGAGTATTACCTATAATCCGCCACCGAAAATTTTCATTGTCGCCGGAAAAGCCCCTGTCAGGGATTCACTGTTTGTAACCACCAATCTTCCCGACTACAAGCGCTTTCTATCAGACCTGTCTAAAAAAACCGGTATTGAAGCAAAGCTGCGCTGAGTACTTTTGTTAAAAGGATACCCGAACACACATGCTTTATTCCAGCGAAGAACCTCTTCACGATGCGCTGCTGTTAGTTGTTGAAATAGGCAACACCACTGCTTCGTTTGCAGTTTTCAAAGAAGATGAGTGCCTTGAAGTGCACAAGGTGCCTTCAATAATGCTCTCCGGATATGACGATGTCACTGCTCAGGTCGTTCCGATCCTTAACAGGTATCCAACCCTTGCAGATGCGGCCCTCTGTAGTGTTGTTCCTTCAGTAGGTTCAACTGTCAGCAACTTCCTTCGCGATCATCTGACGGGCAAGGTGCTTGAGGTCTCTTCCAGAGTGCTGTTGCCGTTTATGCTGCGCTACGACTCTCCGGAATCCTTTGGTGCCGACCGCATAGCCCTTTGTGCCCAGAGCAGCCGTCTCTACCCTGAGGATCCGGTTATCGCGCTTGATATCGGTACTGCAATCACCTTTGATGTCCTTGGTTCCGACAAGGTATACCTCGGAGGTCTTATTCTACCAGGCCTTGACCTTATGGCAAAAGTTTTGAACGAACATACAGCCCGGCTTCCTTTGGTCAGCATGGATCTTCCTGATACGCTTATAGGCTATTCTACAACGGAATGCATCCGCAACGGTATTATCTGGGGTTGTGTTTCAGGTATAGAGGGGCTTCTTGTGAAGATTAAAACCATGCTTGCAGAAGATCATAAAGCAGAGAATATCCGGGTGATTGCTACGGGGGGCACCGCACCGCTCATTGCCGGTATGCTTGCAACCTCACCAGTGCTTGATGAGCTTGCGGTGCTCAAGGGCACCCGCTATCTCTTTACGCTCAATGCACACTCTTTCAGCTGAAGAATCTCCTGGCGTCATCAATAGCTTTAAGCGCCTGTTTGTCATCAACGTTTTTCTCCAGCAGAAAAGCTTCGCCCAATGTTTTCAGCAGCACAAAACGGAGCTTTTTATCCAGTTTCTTCTTGTCCGAAAACATGTTTTCAAGCAGAATTTTGCTATCGATATCGAGAAACCTTCGTTTAAGCACCCCTTTTGGAAAACGGAATTTCTTCAGTATAGAGAGCCCTCGCTCAAGCGACGCCTTATTAAGATAGCCGAGATTGTGCGATAAAAAGAGAGCGCATACCATACCGATCGTGACCGCCTCACCGTGACGCAAATGACGGTACTTAGCAAGTTTTTCAAGCCCGTGCGCAAAGGTATGTCCGAAATTGAGGGTTGCCCTCAAACCATTCTCTTCCCTGAAATCCTTCGTAACAACATCATCCTTGATAAATGCACTCTTTGTGACTGCTTCAGTCAGCCATGGCTCCCGAAGTTCGGTAATGGCTTTAAAATGGATGTCAAGGAACGAAAGGAAAGGCTCATCGGCAATAAAACCGTACTTGATCACCTCCGCCATTCCGGAATAGATTTCCCGCTGTGGCAGGGTTTTAAGGTATGACGGATCAATCAGCACCAGTTCCGGCAGATGGAAAAATCCGATAAGATTTTTGCCGAGAGGGTGGTTGATGGCAACCTTCCCCCCGATCGAGCTGTCAGTCATAGCCAGCAGCGTCGTTGGAAGCTGAATCACCGGTATGCCGCGGTAATAGCTTGCAGCTATAAACCCGCCGAGATCACCCACAACCCCGCCCCCAACTGCAAGCAGGTTCCAGCTCCGGTCAACATCCGCCTCAATCATAGTGCCGTAAAGTCGGTAAGCCGCACTGAAACTTTTTGAAGCTTCCCGTGCCGGCACAACCAGCTCTCTCCATAAAAAGCCTTCATGGGTAAGCGTTGCAAGAAGCTCGTCTCCGTAAAGCTTGCGGGTATGTTCATCAAAGAGCACTACGGTTTTTTTTGAAAGACCGTGTGTCGCAAACAATGCACCAAGTCCAGCTGTAACAGGCGTTCCTGCAATTATCGTACTCACATCGTGTTGTTTAATGATTAATCCGGTGTGTTGGATGATGCCTTTCTTACATATCGCTCTATTTTCCTGGTCAGTTCCTCGACTGTTGATCCAATGCGGTTAATATCAGTATGAACAGTGATATCAGCGCTTTCATATCGAGGTTCCCGTTTGGAGAGGATCGTTGAAATTTTTTCCTCAATTTCCTCGCGCGAGAGCTTCTGCCCGTTTTTACCTTTCAACAGTGGTCGATCGGTTTTATTGTAAAGCCTTCTTGCCAGCGTTTTTGATGGAGATTTCAGATAGACCAGGGTGCCGGACTCTTTAATCAGGTCATAAGCACGGTCATTTTCCAATACACCACCTCCGAGGGAAATCACCAGATTGTTTTGCTCAACAACTGCCTCAATTGTCTGATGTTCAAGATTTCTGAAATGCTCCTCTCCACTTTCAGCAAAAATCCGGGTAATTGTTTTCCCTGCATGTTTTTCAATCCTCTGATCCAGGTCAATAAACTCATAACCGAGCGAGTTGGCTAGTAGCGGCCCTATCGTCGATTTACCGGATCCACTGAACCCGGTTAAAAATATGAGTGAATGATGCTTCGTCACGGTTCGCTGTTAAAACTTTCCTTTTACGTCTGCCCACCTCCACCTCTTGGTTTCCTTATTGCGGCAAATATATACAATAAAGCAAAAAAAAGCACTCTTCGTCAGCAGTTTGAATCCATCAGCAATGTTGCACCGTAGAAATTATTATCCACCCGTCAGTTACGGCCATTGCCATAATGCTGTAAAAATAATAGCTTCCTGTATGAAGGCACTTTAACTCTTTTAAAAAGAATGAAAAAGCTTTACATCATAAAGGCAGGAACCACATTCTCCTCAACCCTTGAAGCCCTCGGCGATTTCGATGACTGGATCAAAATCGCACTCTGCAGGCCGGAGCTGCCCGTTGCTGTTGTTGATGTGGGGCAGGGGAGCCCTCTTCCTTCGCCGGAGGAGTGCAGTGGTGTTATTGTAACAGGATCGCATTCAATGGTTACCGATAATCTGCCTTGGAGTCTCAAAATCGAATCATGGATTCCATCACTTGTTGCTTCAGTAGTCCCTTTTCTTGGTATCTGTTACGGTCATCAGCTTCTCGGCCGGGCTATGGGAGGAGAGGCAGGGTATAATCCGAATGGCAAAGAAATAGGAACAGTTGCCATTACTCTCACCGGGGAATCAAAGAGTGATCCGCTTTTCAAGGGAACTCCAGCTGTTTTTCAAGCACATACCACCCATGCACAAAGTGTCCTGAAGCTTCCTTCCGATGCTCTGCTTCTTGCAGGTAATGCCCACGAACCGCATCACGCATTCCGTATCGGCACCTCTGCCTGGGGTGTCCAGTTTCACCCGGAGTACACCCCTAAAATCATGCAGGCATACCTGACTGCCCAGGCTGAAAGTCTCAGAAAAAAAGGACGCAATGTTGAGAATTTGCTCCTGGAAGTAACAGAAACCCCGTTTGCCCGTCAGGTGCTTTCCAATTTTGGTTCACTGGTCAATGCCGGTAGTTCAGCATGATCAAAGAATAGAAAGCCGGAGGGGTTTGGCTTTCTATTCGTAACGGAGCGCTTCGACTGGTTTAAGCTCAGCGGCTTTTCTGGCAGGCCAGAGGCCGAAAAAGATACCGGTAAGTGCTGAGAATGCCGTTGCAAGGACAACCGAGATCGGTGAGGTTATGACAGTCCATCCGGCAAAATAGGAGAGAATAAGGGAAATGGCAATCCCGAGCATGATGCCGATCAATCCTCCGCTCACTGTCATGCCAACCGACTCGACCAGAAACTGCAGCATGATATCGTTTTTCCTCGCTCCAATAGCCTTTCGCAGCCCGATCTCCCGTGTGCGTTCTGTCACCGATACCAGCATGATATTCATAATCCCTATGCCTCCAACTACC
>CAINOC010000069.1 GCA_903851385.1 uncultured Chlorobiaceae bacterium
ATCCACGCGCCCGCGGGGGGCGCGACGACACAGGTATACTTATGGAGTATGTCAATATTGTTTCAATCCACGCGCCCGCGGGGGGCGCGACTGAGAGCGCCGCCTATGTCGCCCGGTATGTTATGTTTCAATCCACGCGCCCGCGGGGGGCGCGACTGAGTCCGCCGCTTATGTTGCTCGTTATGTGATGTTTCAATCCACGCGCCCGCGGGGGGCGCGACTGTCTTTCTGTATCATCAAGTATTTCGTGGTTTCAAAAGCGCCTAAACGCGAACCACTTTCTATGCCAAAAAACATTGTACGAAAACTTGATAATGAAATCTATAACTAAAACAATATTAATGATATAAAGGTTATCGCGAACATAGCGGGTATTTTGGTACCGCTTGATGTTCGCGTTATAAAATTAGCAGACCTTCGAGATCACGGGGCTCTTTTGCACCTTCATGTTCAATTTTTTGCTGCCAGTTTGCTCCGAGAAAATAAAAGCGCAAACTGTCGTGTTTATGATCCATTTCATGCACAAGCTTTCCTCGTAATTTTGTCCATTGTGCAGGGTCAACGTTGCATTCAAATACGGAAAACTGAACACGCTGGCCATAGTTCTGGCATGTTTTAGCAATCCGGCGTAATCTTCGTTTTCCTGCTGGTGTTTCTGTATTGACATCGTAGGTTACCAGAACAAGCATTATTTATCTCCAGACAAATGGCGGATAGGTTTCAATATCGCCCCGGATGTATCGGGCAAGCAGCATGGCTTGCATGTGCCAAAGCAAGCCGATTGCCATTTTTTCTTTAACAAAAGGATGCTCAATTTCTTCCTGTTTACGTTCTTGATAGGCGGTTAAAAGCGTTTTGCGGGCATCATCTTTCAGAATTACTGCGCCTGTTTCTGAAACGGTAAAATCATTGGAATGAATCTGCCCTCGATTGATCAGCGATAAAGCTAATCGATCCGCAATAAACGAACGGAACTCTTCGATCATATCAAGCGCAAGGCTTGGTCTCCCAGGTCTGTCTTTATGTAAAAAACCGGCAGCCGGATCAAGACCACATGACTCCAGAGCAGATCGAATATCGTGAGTGAGTAGAGTATAAAGAAATGAAAGCAGGCAATTTATTCTGTCCAGAGGTGGACGTCGGTTGCGTCCTGTAAACCGGAATAATGGATCAGGAGAAGTAATACATTCATCGAATACCTCAAAGTAAACTTTTGCAGCTTCCCCTTCAATTCCCCTTATACGCTCCTGATCGGTTTCAACCTGCAATCGTTTTATGCATCCAGCAAGGATATGTTGGGCATGTTTCAATTGAATAGCATTTACCTTTTCAGGATGATCTCTTAACGCTCTGGCCAGAGTAATCCTTGCATTACCAATTTTGCCGACAACAAAGGAGCGAGCAAGAATGGCTGTTTGCAGGTAATTATCTGCCAGACGGTACTGGGCTCTCCGCAATAAAATGTTACCTCGAGTTGCTCCTTGCATCTGAGAAAGAAATTTCCCGTATTGGCTTAAAAATGTTACCGTTACGCCGGTTTCAGCACAATGGCCAAACAAATAAGGGCTACAGGTTACCGATCCAAAACAGATAATGCCATCTAGCATATGGAGCGGGATGCGTACTTTTACTTCCTTATCTATTTTGATAACAGCACACTCTCCTTCCTTTGAAAGGTAGGCGCCTTGGGTTGTTACAAAAAGGGTGTTGAGGTATTTTTTCAAATCTCATCCTCCGAGAGAGTTTGAACCAATTTCTTAAGGTAGGTCGTTGCAGATCCGCCTTTTACAATCAAATCGGGCAGGCACTCCTCCTGCAGCGAGCAGAGCTTGCATTTTGGCCCTGGATCAGGTGGCGGGGTAATTCCATTCCTGAAAAGATCATGCACCCCTTCAGCGGCAAGAAGAGTTTTTTCACGCAAGGCATTATCAAAATCAACATCAAGCCTGCGTTTTGTCTGACCATAAAACAATGCACCCGAAGGAATATGAAGAGAAAGCATCTCTTCGAGGCATATTGCCTGAGCACAAAGCTGAATTTTGTCAGCATCATGTTGTTTCGGTTTTCCTCGTTTATACTCAACAGGAAAAGGCTCTTCATGATTATTCTGCTTGTGCCATTCTACAACGTCAGCGACACCGGAAACTCCAAGGATAGCGCTCCGCAATAACTCACTTCTCGTTACACGGACTCCGCTACGATAGGACGTTTTGCCGTCATCGACTCTTTCATGCATTTCGCGACCTTCAGCAGTGTAACCGTTCTCTGTCCATATCTGCTCAAGATGGATGAGGGCGCACTGCCTAGGGCAATAGACAAAATGCTGCAATGCAGACAAGGCTACGAAGTCTGATTCCGAGTACATAGTACTATCGCTTAAAACCCATCAATTATTTCTGGTACCAACCCTTTCAACTCGGTCAGATCGAAATCACCACCCTGCCTAACTTCTAATGATCGGTGGACTTTTGCAGAAGAGTATTGACCGGCTTTACAGTTATGCTTCCACCATATAACTCTCAGCACCTCCATGCTGCCAGCCGGTCGAGCAGATGATTCATCGTTTTCAAACAACCGTGGCAAAATTTCCTTTATTACTTCAGCATCATTATCTGAGAAACCAGTTCTCTCTGCCAATTGAGGATTCATGCTTCCGTAGAAAACATAAACACCCTTATCAATCCTATGTTTCATTCCCATCGTGTCAGACCCACGCTTCGTTCCATCCCCTTCACTACTGACGCTTTTGGTAATTTGAATGCTGGTGATATCCACAGGTTCAATACTGAATGCGGACTGGAGGGTTACAGGGCCACGAATTCCAATAGAGATTCCATTATCACCTTCAGTACCTGCTTCATCTGCCTTTTTACTCGTTTTTTTTGTACTTTTCAGAGCGAACAACTGACCAAAGGTGCGCACATCAACCCACTTCGCGCAAGAAAGTTTGACAGTTTCATCTGAACCAAGCTTGCTTCCCAATACAGCTTCTGCTCTTGCACGGAGGCTCTTTGCGCCATCTTCATTCCTGTCATCAGACTGAACAAAGATCATATTTCCGTCGTCCTTTTTACCGCTTGCAACCCAGCGTTCAAGTAGTCGATCACGGACTTTTCTTTTAATACAGACATCCGAAATTTCACCAAAATTAGAGTAATCAGTGCGTGGACGATTACCGTTGAGAGGATCACCATTAGGATTGGAGTTTTGAACTCGCAGGATTACAGCAAAGTCAATTTTGTTTTGGAGGATGCCCATTTTATTCTCCTTGATTTAAATCAGTTTTAGAATCAATATTTTCCACACGATCTCCTTCCGTTGACTTTGAAGAAAACAATACATGGCGTTGACAGTGATATCCCAATAAAAATTCACCTGTTAGGGGACGATCTTTTTCCTTGCTGAAATCGCCATCACAAAAAGCACACATCACCTCATCAAGCAATCGCTCCCGACTTTTCAGGAAAGCCATTGTTTTTTCGGAAGAGTGAAGACGTGCCCTGTAGGGAGTTAGTGCCAACTCAATGGTTCTCCATGTGGAAAAAGGCCGATCAGCAAAACGCTGCATCAACCTTGCTGATGTTGTTTCTCGGCCTTCACCCGCCATCTTAAGAGCATAGTTTTCGATATTATCAGCTATAGCCAAAAGCCGGCCATAGAGGTAATCCGAAGTATTTCTTTCTGTTTCCAGTTTCATTTTATAATTTTTTTCGTTGTAATAACCTTTGTACAGCGCACATGCGATACCAATGGTTTTTTCCCATACCAATGTCATTAAACCCTGACGATTGCAGGCTCTTCTAAACACAGACTCAACAAGATCGCGGGGTATGTGCTGAGCATCCACGATGCAAGGCAGCAATCGTTCAATCGTAGACTTACGGAGTTTATTATCAACTCGAGAACCATAGGCAGCTTCCACAATGTCCTGAGGGGATGGTACTCCGGTAAACTTCAGATCTTTTTCAAAATGCTGCGGCCATGCATAGCGCTCATGGTATGTTTGAAGACGTTCGATAAATTCTGACCCCCTCAATTCACGATAAAAGGTCACTGCCATTCTCCCTGGAGTCGCCGAATCAAGCCCCATAACAACAATATCATCAGTATTGTTAAGTACTGCTCGATAACCAGCAAGCGCCTTCCGTAAACGGAGTGCAAAAGTTTGTCCAACATCCCCTACATCATTAGTCTCATAGACTTTACTTGTGGTGCAAAAAGTTTCTTTACAGCCGAGAAACAGTGAAAGAGAATTTTCGAAGGGATCCGGGATCGGTTGTCCAGAGACAGCCCAAGTCACAATTACCTGATCTTCATTTTTATAACCCTGACGTTTAATAAGCCATCGCAGAGCATTGTGGGCTTTTTGAGTTACCTCTTTACTAATTCCGCAAGCTTGTTGTCCAGTGTCATCCGTAAAACGTCCACGGAAGGTATAGCCTGAGCCATCATTAGAACTAATCAGTTTTGCACCATCTCCTGCATGGCGTATACGCTTAGGGTGGCTTGTTGCAATCTCAGCCTTTTCACCTGTTACCATGCACAAATCTGTATTTTCACAGACGTTTGCATCATAGCAAGCCCAAGCTTTCTGTAATGATAAATCTTCCCAAACAGCGCTACATGGATTTCCATCTTCAATCACGTTCCAACGGATAAATGCATTTCCTTGGTCACGCTTACCATCTTTAGGATTCGGTGTAAGCATGCGAAAAATTTCTGGTGGCGACCCATCGTCTATCCATCGAGTTAGCAACTTTTCATTCGCATCGGTAAAGAGGAGTTTTTCTTTCAACAGGTCACAAACAACGCTCTGCTTGCGAACATATGCCAGTACGGCCTTAGCTTTAGGATGAGCAAACTCCGATTCGCACCATTTCGCAAGTTGTTGTTCGTAACCTTCAAAAAATGAGGGTTTTTCCCCACCATAATTCCTTGAATAATCACCAGCACAATATTGAACTTTGTCGCATAATGGATGGGGGGGCGGTTGTGTTCCTACCCTTCCTGCTGACGACTCAGTCGCTGGCAGGACGGTTTCCTCTTTTTGAATGATCTTTGCTTTCCTGAAATTACCCGCAGAGTCAATGGTGATCTCAAGGTGAGCCTGTTGAACAGTATGACTAATCGGCATAAGTATCTCACTTCCCGGCGGCTCATGCCCGGCACATTTCTCATAGGTGTCATAAAGTTTTAGCATCCAACTCATTTTAACCTCCTATTTCAGAGAGTTCTTCGTCAACACTCAGCCATTGATTTTTCCCAAATATTTTTGCATGCATCGGACGTATAAACTTTCGAATGGCGCACTGCTCCGGTCTTTCAAATCGAATGCAACCATTCCTCATTATTGGGCGACAAAATCGTGCATATAATTCAGCATTCCCCGTCTCATCAGGATAATCGAAACCATGAAACATTAAACCGAAAGCCAATGGCTCGTCATCATTATACAAGCTGCGTCCTGTGCCAAAATCGCAAGGCTCGACATATCCCTGACAATCACGTGTCCCAAGAAAGATATCCTGCCGCCCACCACGTTCCAGCATGCGCTGTGCAATAACATAATGTTTACCTTCTATACGATCTTGAGCCAATTCGGGGTGGTGTAGATTCCACTCGAAGTGAGCTCGTACTTGGTACTCCACATCAAACAGAAATGTATAGATGGATAGGTCATTTCCTCCGCTACTGTATTTTAGCGGCTTCGTTCCTTTTGTTTGGGTACGGATTCTTTTCATTACCCGTACTTCATCAATAATCCATATAAGGGTCGGCTTCCAATAGATAGATTTGGCAATTCCCTTTAAAGATTCATAAGTCGGTATGTGATATGAACATTTCTCCCCACCGATTCGTGTTAACGGGTCAGTAAACAGTGCATAGCGCCCCCAAACTTTGAATTCGATACTATTCTTTTCAGACATCCAATACCTCCATTATCTCTTCAGGTTGTTCACTCAATCCAAATTTCGAGCTGTAATACCGCTTATCAACAAGGCATAGGATACCTGTCCCATCCTGAGTTTCCCGTACTACTCCAGCAAGCATCATCTCATTGAGAAGTTTTGGAAACATATTAACACTGAACTGCTGTGCCCTGCGCAGAACTTCGAATCCTATTCCTGCAGGATGGATTGAAAACAGTTCGTTCACTATAGACTGCCCTTCCTCACCAAAAGGCACTACAATGCCCTGAGACGGTGCATCGATGGCTTTAAAAACTTTTGCTGCTGTCATAAACGATTGACGCAAATAGATATCTGGTGCTCGACTGTGAGTTCTTTCATATTCTTTAACTGAAAGATTATTGACAGAAAGTAGATTGAGCAATGTATCCTCATGTCCTAATTCTTTTGAGGATAACAGGTAACCCATTTCATTTGCCCGAGAAAAAAAGTAATTCTCGTAAAACCATGCCATCGCTTCAGGGCCAATACAGTTATTTCCAAACCTTTCAGGATCTTGCTCATAGTCATCAAGTACACGTTCTGCTTTGTCACGGCCAATACGAATATCCGGGAGCATACCTAGATTTTCTTCTTTGATATTGACGATGTGAACACGGCCTATTTTTCTCCGATTATGCCTATTGCATCGTCCCGCTGCTTGGGCGATAGAGTCAAGACCGGCAATGACGCGTATAACTGCTCCAAAATCAACATCTACTCCAGCTTCGATTAATTGAGTGCTAATACAGATTGTCGGTTTTTGTTCTTCAAGCCTTCTTCTGATCTCTCCTAAGACAGTTTTCCGATGTGTCGGACACATATTCGTGCTCAAGTGATAGACTTGAAAGTGCTTTTGTATTGAGCATAATCGATAAAGGTTTTGAGCTGTTTTTTTGTTGTTAACGATCACAAGACAACTTCCGACTATCTGGGTCTCCTCTTGAGCCAATTCAGCTATATCTTCAAGAAGCCAACCCCCAGGTTTGCGGTTATTCAAAATTTCAACTCTTTTCAGATCGTCGAAAAGTTGCCGTACATCCGGAATAATTTCACTTTCTTCAAGTAAATGGATAGAGCCTTTCTGAGAATCAACCCGGTTTAACATTGGCTGTGTTGCGGTACATAAAACAACAGTTGAACCACACTGCTCAACAAGAAAATTGATTGCGTTGTTGAACAGGTGAATACAATTGACGGGAAGGGTTTGGATTTCGTCAAAGATCAATACACTGTTAGCTAACTGGTGCATACGGCGTGCACCCCGAGTACCGTTTCCAAAGAGTGTTTCAAGAAACTGTACATTTGTTGTAAAAACAACCGGTGCATCCCAGTTCTCGGAAATAACCTTACTACGCCATGTCTGTTTTTCTGGAGTAAGATTCGAATGATGCTCCAGCACGACACTGCCGGCTTCAACTCCTGCTGGCTCTAAAATCTTCCGGGCAACCTGAGCGTTTTGATCAATGATAGATGTAAAGGGAATAATGTAAATCACACGATCCATATTGTGGATCATTGCGTGATGCAAAGCGAATCGAAGGCTGGCGAGTGTTTTACCTCCGCCAGTTGGAACGGTCAGGGTATAGGTTCCTTTATCACGTTTAGCTGCATTGAGGCAGTGTTCTGCAATTCCTCGACGCAGTTGGTCAATAGGATATTCCGTTTTAAACCGACCAAGATGATTCTCTAGCCGGGTGGTTAAAATTTGCCATGTTACATTTTCTCTATCAAACTTGTACTTGACTCTTGCAGGATTCTCAAAGGAGGCTGAATCAATTCGATCAGCGTCAATCAGGCAACTAAATAAAAATCGAACCAATAATCCAATCTGGTTTTGTGTCACGAAGCATTTATCGCTTTTTGTTGGGGATAGAAGAATAATTCTCCTGATTATGTCTTCAACCTCTTTGATAAGTTCCGGATTGCCAATAATTTCTCGGACATGATCCAGAATGTCCTTCTCCACTTTATCAAGCACTTCTGTATGGTGAGTGCGCTGATCTGCCTTCTTCATTCGCTTGGTGAATGTATCCTCAACTGGAGTATTTGAACCTGAGTTCAGGCAATCGATCAAACCAGAGTGATGGGAAGCAAGACATAATGCAAGAATTTGACTGACAATTATGCTCAACTGACCCTGCTTCGAGAGTTCCTGCCATATGAATTGAGCGCCTGCGCTTGAATGATCTATTTTTCCTTTAAGACCTTTCGCATCAACAAAATCCTCGTCTTCATCGGGATTTAGGAGTCCGGTTGCAGATTTTAGATAATTTTGGAACTCAGTGCTGTATTTTCCAAAATCATGGAGTATTCCAATCAATTCTCCATGTAAAGGCATCCCAATCTTTTGAGCATGAGATCGCGATAACCCAGCCACATTGGTTAAGTGATTCGCCAAAAGTTGTTTGCGTTCAGCTGATATGTGAGCGTATACCTTTGGCAGAAGAGACACCATTTTGATTCAGGAAGAGTATATGTTAAATGGCCTGGACGTATAGTTTGTATGATTGTATTTGAGTCTTGAGAGAACGGAATAAAAAACTGTACTTCGAATTAAGAAAATATACTCACGTACCTCGTTAAAACAACATGTCAGATTCGAAATTGTCCCGTCGACTAAAAAACCCAGAAACCTCTCAGATAATAACCCCACGTTCTAAAATCTAATTTATGCCCAGTAGTAGGACAAAAGCTGTCTGGGGTATGTGAAAATCTTTATTTTTTTAGCGACAAGTAGCATGATTTTGTTATCTCCAAAAAAGCGTTGTTGTGTGGATTAGAAATCTACAGTTTTTGTCCGTGAAGATTTTGAGGGTCTGGCGGCTATGATCAGGGTTGGCCGTGTTCTTAGAAGCTGAACCAAGGTTGGAAGGCTGATTCGTTTTGGGTATGGAGTGTACGCTAAGGCAGAGAAATCAACGATAACAGGGAACCTATTTTTGTAGCTTCGGTGTCGTCACTGGCAAGGGGAGCGCTTGCCCGACTTTGGCTCAAGACAACACAGGAGCATGAAAATGCCATGACTATAAACAAAAAGCGCAGCTTTGACTGCGCTTTTTGTTTTGAATTGTTTCTCACCAAAATATTCAACCGTTATGACATCCCACCTAAGCTCCTCATAATCCAGCGGGATTTATTTGACCTTGGCAAGGTTTTCCAGTGTTTTTTTGCCTGCGTTTTTGAGTGTTGCATCCTTGTCGATATTGGCGGAGGATATCAGGATGTAGTAGCCATCTTTGAAGAGGTGAAGGCCACCTATAGCTATGAATGCTTCATTACCGAACTCTTTGACATCTGTTTTTGAATCGCCAATCAATTTTTTTGTTTCACGGTACACTGTTTCGGAGCCAACTCCGGTCGGAGGCATAAAAGAGTCCTGTGTAAGCGATATTTGAAGATACTTTTTCGATGATGTATTCACCGGTTTGTAAAAGCAGATTTTTTGGCCGACAGCCTTTGTTTCTCTTTTTTCTCCCTTCTCAACCGCTTCTCCAAGTATCTCTGCAGCCTCATTTTGATTGATGAGAAGCTCAGGCTCGATGATTTTTCCCTTCGTTGCGCTTGCTTGTGGGGGAGTTATGTTTTCTTTCGGTTTGTCATTAGCGTTACAGGCTCCGAGGGCAAGCGTAACGCTTAGTAACAGAATGAATCCTTTTCCGTTTTTCATGGTATGAATCTGTTTAGTTCGTTGAGAGTCCGGATGTTGAAAAACAAAAAGCGCAGCCCAAGGCTGCGCTTTTTGTTTTGAACTGCTACTTCAGGATGTAAGCCAGTTTTAATCCTCTTCGTTTGAGCGAAGGTTTTCAAGAACGCCGAAATCCTCAAGTGTGGTGACGTCTCCCTTGATCTCGTTACTTGTGGCAAGTTCGCGAAGGAGGCGGCGCATGATTTTTCCGCTGCGGGTTTTCGGCAAGCCTTTTGCCCATCTGATTTCATCAGGTTTTGCAATAGGTCCGATCTCTTTTGCAACGTGGTTGCGGATCTCTTCACGCATTTTCATGTCGCCTACATATTCATCCTTCAGCGTGACGAAAGCTACAAGAGCATTGCCCTTAAGCTCATCGGGGCGGCTGACAACAGCTGCTTCTGCAACGGCTTCAAAGGATACAAGGGCGCTTTCGACCTCACTGGTACCAAGGCGGTGGCCTGAAACGTTGACCACATCATCAACACGACCCATAATCCAGATATAGCCGTCGTCATCCTTGCGAGCACCGTCACCGGTGAAGTACATGCCGGGGAATTCTGACCAGTAGGTTGATTCATAGCGCTTGTTGTCGCCATAGATGGTACGGAGCATTGACGGCCATGGCTTTTTAATGACCAGGTATCCGCCTTCGTTTGCTTTGCAAGGGGTTCCATCTTTATGAACCACGTCAACTGCAATTCCTGGAAGTGGTCGTGTTGCAGTGCCTGGTTTTGTAGGTGTCGCACCAGGAAGCGGAGAGACCATGATGCCGCCGGTCTCAGTCTGCCACCAAGTATCAACGATAGGACAACGTTCCTGTCCTACAACCTTGTGATACCACATCCATGCTTCAGGGTTGATTGGTTCTCCAACCGTTCCAAGCAGGCGGAGTGAGCTGAGGTTGTGTTTTGTGACCCATTCGTTTCCTGCGCGAATAAACGCGCGGATTGCTGTTGGGGCGGTATAGAGGATGGTGACCTTGTGGCGGTTGATGATATCCCAGAATCTGTCCCACTGAGGGTAGTTCGGAGCACCTTCGTACATGAGAAGTGTTGCGCCGTTAAGCAGAGGGCCGTAAACCATGTAGCTGTGTCCGGTAATCCAGCCTACGTCTGCTGTACACCAGTAGATGTCTTCATCCTTGATATCGAAAACGTATTTGAACGAGCTCGCTGCATACACCATATAGCCGGCAGTGGTATGCAGGATACCTTTCGGTTTTCCGGTTGAACCGCTGGTATAGAGTACGAAAAGCGGATGTTCTGATTCTACCTCGACCGGATCACATTCATCAACGGCCAGACCCATAAGATCATGCCACCAATGGTCCATGCCGTTATGCATGTTGACCTCTTCATTGGTCACTTTCAGGACGATGACGCTTCTGATCGATGGGGTATTGACAATTGCTTCATCAACGATAGTCTTCAGGTTGATGGAGCCTCCACGGCGTCTTGTTCCGTCTGCACAGATAACCATCTTTGCACGTGAATCATTGACACGCTCGGTAATGGCATGAGCTGAGAATCCGGCAAAAATAACATTGTGTACAGCACCTACGCGTGCACAGGCAAGAACAGCGATGACAAGCTCAGGAACCATGCCCATATAAAGAGCAACGCGGTCTCCCGGTTTGATGCCGGCGATTTTCAGGACATTTGCAAATTTGCTGACCTGACGGTGAAGTTCACCATAGGTCAGAACCCGTTCGTTACCCTCTTCACCTTCCCAGATAATCGCTGCCTTGTTTTTTCTCCAGCTTTTGACATGAACATCAAGGGCATTGTAGCAGATATTTGTTTTACCGCCATTAAACCATTTTGCATAAGGGGAATTCCACTCCAGCACAGTGTCCCACTTTTTAAACCAATGGAACTGCTCGGCAATCCCACCCCAATAAGCTTCCGGATCTGCATCAGCCGAAGCATAAAGCTTCTCATATTGCTCCATTGAAGAGACATAGGCGTTTTTCGAAAACTCAGCAGGGGGCGGAAATTTCCGTTTTTCAGACAGAACAGAGCTGATCGAATCGTTTTCAGAAGACGAGGTTTCGGTTTGCTTTGTGTTGGGTGTTGATTCGTCTGTAGCCATTGATACCAGATTTTATGTGTTGAAGAAAAAAAGAATACCCCCTTCACAGGTATTTGTGAACAAAGAAAATCAGCGGTTAAAACGGAGAAAAAACAGTGAATAGAAAGTTTAAGAGTTTCAGAACCGAATTTTACATAAAAAAAATCTTCCTCCCAATATTTGGAATATGTCGTGGCTGTATATGTGGTTATTTTACAGCAAAACTTACCAATTTGTCAGGAATAACAATTTCGCGAACAATAGTTTGTCCTTCAAGAAATTTCAGCACTGATTCCACTTTTTTTGCCTCTGCCAGCAACAACTCTTTCGGACTTTTTGCCGGTGCAATGAAGGTTCCTCTGAGTTTTCCATTAATTTGTACGGCAATAGTCAACACCGCGTCTTCGACTAATGCCGGGTCATATGAGGGAAAGCGTTCAGAGCTGATCGATACGCTGTGTCCGATGGCTTCCCAGAGCTCTTCCGAGATGTGCGGCGCATATGGAGCAAGCAGTAGCAGCAGTGTTTCAACGGCGTCTCTGTTCTTGCAGCCGGCCTTTTGGAGTTCGTTCACAAAAACCATCATTTCGGCAATGGCGGTATTGAATTTGAGATTTTCCGTATCTTCGCCGACCTTTTTGATCGTTTTATGCATTCGCCTCAGCAGTTCATCAGGCATTGCCTCCATAGTAAGTGATGCTATCGGTCCTTCATGTTCAGGGTAAATCAGGCGCCACACTTTTGACAAAAAACGGCTTATACCTTCAATTCCATTAGTGTTCCAGGGTTTAACCTGTTCCAGAGGGCCGAGAAACATTTCATAAAGGCGTACGGCATCGGCGCCGTAACGTTCCAGAACGTGGTCGGCAGGGATCACATTGCCGCGCGATTTCGACATTTTTTCATTGTCTTCACCAAGAATCATTCCCTGGTTGAAGAGTCTCTTAAACGGCTCTTTTGAACTGACGACACCGATATCAAAAAGAACCTTGTGCCAGAACCTTGCATAGAGAAGGTGGAGAACGGCGTGTTCTGCCCCTCCGATATAGAGGTCAACATTCATCCAGTACCGTTCCTTATCAGGATCAATAAGCTGCCCGGTATTGTCGGGATCGATAAAGCGGAGATAGTACCAGCAGCTTCCGGCCCATTGGGGCATGGTGTTTGTCTCTCTTCTGAAAGTGCCGTGTTCATCGCTTCCGTAGAGCCAGTCGGAAATGTTTGCAAGCGGTGATTCGCCGGTTGATGAAGGCTGATATGCCTCAACCTCGGGCAGAACAAGAGGCAGGTTTGTTTCCGTGCGAAGTGTTCCGTCTTCGTAATGCTTGATCGGGATAGGCTCTCCCCAGTAACGCTGGCGGCTGAATATCCAGTCGCGGAGTTTATAGTTAACCTTTCTTTCGCCAACTTTTTTTCTTTCAAGCCATGACGCCATGCGCTCAAAAGATTCGCTGAAGCTGAGTCCGTCGAGAGTTATTTCGCTGTTGGATGAATTGACACAAGTGCTGTCCTTGTCTTCAAAAACTTTCTCCTGAACATCATGGGGGCTTTTGATGACCTCAATGATCGGTATGTTGTATTGTTTGGCAAACTCCCAGTCTCTTGAGTCATGTGCAGGAACCGACATGATGGCTCCTGTGCCGTAGCTTGTCAGAACAAAGTCTGAAATCCAGACAGGAAGAGGTTCGTTTGTCGCAGGGTTAATGGCATAGGAACCGGTAAAAACACCAGTTTTTTCTTTTTGAAGTCCGGTGCGCTCAAGTTCGGTTTTCAGTTTTGCCTGACCGATATAATGTTTCACCTCAACAAGCTGTTGTGCGGTTGCTAGCTTTTCAGCAAGCGGATGTTCAGGTGAAATAACAAGGTATGTTGCCCCGAAAAGGGTATCGGGCCGGGTTGTATAGACTCTCAGTTTCTGGTGGTGGCAGGGGAGTTCAAAATCAATGTTTACGCCTTCAGAACGTCCAATCCAGTTGCGCTGCATCTGTTTGACATTTTCGGGCCATTCAAGCTCTTCCAGGTCCTCGATCAGTCGGTCGGCATAAGCTGTTATTTTCAGTACCCACTGACGCAGAGGACGGCGGATAACGGTATAGCCGTCTGCAATTTTTTCTTCTACCTCTTCATTTGCCAGAACAGTTTTCAGCTCTTCACACCAGTTGACGTCGACCTCCGACATATAGGCAAGTCCCATATCATAGAGCTTGAGAAAAATCCACTGGGTCCACTTGAAATATCCGGGGTCAGTAGTATTGATCTCTCTTTGCCAGTCGTAAGAAAAACCCATAGCTTGCAGGGTTTCCTTGAAGCTTCTGATATTATTTTCAGTAGTGGTTTTCGGGTGGGTTCCTGTTTTAATGGCAAACTGTTCAGCAGGCAGGCCGAAGGCATCCCATCCCATCGGGTGCAGTACATTATAGCCCGAGCTTCTTTTGTATCGTGCGGTGATATCTGAAGCAGTATATCCTTCAAGATGTCCGACATGGAGACCTGTACCGCTTGGATACGGAAACATGTCGAGCACATAGTATTTCGGTTTATCAGCGTCTTTGCCTGTTGCAAAAGTATTATGCTTCTGCCAGCTGGCCTGCCATTTCTTCTCTATTGTTGAAAATTCGTACTTCATGGTTTTTTGATGAATTGCGCTGTTTCCCCGAAACAATTACCTGCAGGGTAACACAACAAGCCTTATCGAGAGAGAACTTGGTAGCAATAAAAAAGGCAGTGCAGGGTTAGCTGCACTGCCTTTTTTTATTGTTGAGGTTAATTGTTTTCTGTGACGGGTTCTGTTGTCGTCTCATGTTCCGGTGCCTCGGCAACAGCTTTTATTGAAAGAGCAAAACGCATTTTTCCGGTGCGGGGATCTTTGCGGACTTCAACAAGTTTAACCTTGACTTTATCACCGACTTTCAGGTGATCGCTGGCTTTATTGACTCTTTCCTTTGAAATTTCAGAGATGTGCACCAAACCATCAGTTTTTGGAAGAAATTCAACAAAAGCGCCAAGTTCATCGCGTACATCCTTTACTTTTCCGACGTAGATCGTGCCGACTTCAGGTTTTGCTGTAAGGCTTTTTATTGTGGCAAGTGCAGCGTTTGTTCCTTCGGTGGTTGAGCAGGCAATGGTGACGGTTCCATCATCATCAATGTTGATTTCAGCACCGGTTTCCTCTGTAATACTGCGGATGGTTTCTCCACCCTTGCCGATAATCATGCCGATGCACTCAACAGGAACCTTGATTGTTGTGAGTTTTGGTGCAAAGTTTGCCAGGTCCTGGCGGGATTCAGGGATCGCTTCTTCCATTTTGTCGAGAATGTGAAGTCGTCCTCTGCGGGCCTGCTCAAGGGCTGTTTCGAGGATGTGGTAATCAAGACCATCGATCTTGATGTCCATCTGGCAGGCTGTAATGCCATCTCTGGTGCCGGATACTTTAAAATCCATATCACCAAGATGATCTTCATTTCCGAGAATATCAGAAAGTACAGCGTATGCCTCACCCTCCTTGATCAGTCCCATGGCAATGCCTGATACCGGCTTTCTGATTGGAACACCTCCATCCATCAAGGCAAGCGTACCACCGCAAACCGAGGCCATTGAGGAAGAACCGTTCGATTCAAGAATGTCCGAAACAATACGGATGGTGTATGGGAACTCAGCGTCGGTAGGGGCAACCATTTTAATTGAGCGTTCAGCAAGATTGCCGTGACCGATTTCTCTGCGCCCGATGCTGCCGAGTCTTCCAACTTCCCCAACGCAAAATGGAGGGAAGTTGTAGTGAAGGAAGAATTTTTTATCGGCATTGTTTGTCAGGTTATCGACTGACTGTGCATCTTTATTCGTGCCGAGGGTAATGGTTACAAGAGCCTGGGTTTCACCTCTGGTGAAGAGTGCTGAGCCGTGGGCTCTAGGAATGATACCAAGTTCTATGCTGATTGGTCGAACCTGGTCAAGGGCTCTGCCGTCAAGGCGTTTTGAGTCATCAAGAATCATATGACGCATGACCTTCTTTTCGACTGCATGAATCTGCTCTTCAATGATATGCGGGTTCAGAAAGAGTGCTTTTGAAGAATCCGCAGCGATATCTTCACTGCTGATAGAGGCTTTGAAGTGCTCAATGATTGACTCTATGGATTCTTTGTAAATGCGGGCAGTCTGTTCGGCACGTTCTTCTTTCTGGAGCGGGGTATAGGCAAGCTCTTTGAGACGGGCTTCACAACATCCACGAATGAATTCGGTCAGCTCTCCGGGAATTACTGTCGGTGCAAATGGTCGGCCTGGTTTTCCAACTTCTGCAGCAATCTCGTTTTGGAGTGCTGAAAGTTTGCGGATGGCATCGTGACCGAACTTGATGGCTTCAAGCATCTCGGCTTCTGAAATTTCTTTCATCTCACCCTCTAGCATACAGATGGTATCAATTGTACCACCGATACAGATATCAATATCACTTTCAAGGAGCTCGTTGACATCAGGATTAATGACAAACAGACCGTTGATTCTTCCAACCCGGACTTCTGACATCGGGTTGTGGAAGGGAATGTCGGAAACCATGATTGCCGTTGATGCAGCCAGGCCGCCGAGCACATCAGCATCATTGATCTGGTCTGAAGAGATAACCGTTACAATGATCTGTGTTTCATAGAGGTAGCCGTCAGGGAAGAGCGGTCTCAATGCCCGGTCGATCAGTCTTGCTGAAAGGATTTCTTTTTCGGAAGGGCGGCTTTCGCGCTTGAAGAATCCGCCGGGAAATTTGCCTGCAGCAGAATATTTTTCGCGGTATTCGACCTGAAGCGGAAAGTAGTCCTGATTCGGTGGAGGTGTTTTTTTGCTTGACACAACGGTTGCAAGTACCATAGTGTCGCCCAGGCGGACTACTACTGCACCATCGGCCTGTTTTGCCATTTTGCCGGTTTCGATAGAAATTATCTTCCCCTGGCCGAGATCAATTTTCTTGTTAATAATCATGGATGTCTTTAATAGTGTGATAAAAATGCTGTCCGGTATTTTTTATACATACGTCTCCATTTCCCGGCCATACTCTGTGCAGACTTCAGTGTTTTGCTTCAATGCAAAAACAATGAACGCGTCCTCAAATATAATACAAAAAAGTCTCTTCCGGTAACCTCGATCTTCGGGGTATTCTCATGCCCTGATCTTTGCGTTGTCAATCAGCCGGACTGTTCCTGAGTACATGGCAAGAAGCAGACGGTACTCTTTTCCCGTGTCTGCTGTTTCAACTGGTTCAAACGTGGCTTCATCAACAAAACCAGCGTAATCGGAGCGGCATCCCGGGGTTGAGTTGATCATCTCTTCAATCTCTTCTGCAATTGCTGCAAGGTTATATTCAGGTTCAGCAACTCTTTTTTTTGCATGGCCGATTGCCTTGTAAAGAATGGTCGCAGCATCACGCTCCTCGATTGAGAGGTAGATATTTCTTGAACTTACCGCCAATCCGCTTTGTTCTCTGACAATGGGTGCCTCAATAACTTTTATATCCATATTGAGATCCTGGACAACCCTGCGGATAACTGCGAGTTGCTGAGCATCCTTTTCGCCGAAAACGGCTATATGAGGTTTTGTAATATTGAACAGTTTTGTAACAATGGTGGCCACCCCTTTAAAATGGTCGGGTCTCCTCTCTCCTTCAAACACTTTCGTTACTTCGCTGCATGCAACTGTTGTCTGATAGTGTTCAGGATAGATGCCTTCAGCTTCAGGCGCAAAAAGGAAATCGACTCCGGCCGCTTTCGCAAGGGCAACATCGTTCTCAAAAGGTCGGGGATATTGATGGAGGTCTTCGTTCACTCCGAACTGTGTCGGGTTGACGAATATCGTGAGAATAATCGTGCCAGCGGTCTGCTGCGCTAGTTTTACAAGGCTCAGGTGCCCTTCGTGCAGTGCGCCCATAGTCATGACGACTCCAATACACTGCCGGTTAAGCCGAAGTTTTTCGGCAATGGTCTGCATCTGTCCGGGTTCAGTGATGATCTGCATAGTCACGCTTCTGATTTGATTGTTTTTTCCCCGCAGGGTGGACAACGACAACAAACTCTCCTCTTGTTTTTCCATCTGCAAGTCGTTGGCGGATCTCTTCAATGGTTCCGGTAATATACTCTTCATGAATTTTGGTCATCTCCCGGCCGATGAAAATCTGTGCTTCAGGCAGTACCCTGTCGAGTTCGTCGAGAAGCTTCATAATCCTGAATGGTGACTCATATACGACAAAAGTGGCCTGCAGTGCGGCGAGAAATTCAAGTCGGGTTTTACGTCCTTTTTTATGGGGAAGAAACCCCGCGAAAAAAAAATTGTTGACCGGTAACGGACAGGCTGACAGTGCTGTTGTAAGAGCGCATGCTCCTGGAATCGGAATAGCCTGCAGGTTTCTTTCATGCAGGGTGTGCAGCAGCGCATAGCCTGGATCGCTGATAATCGGGGTTCCTGCATCAGTAATGAGGGAGACGTCAGTGCCATCTTCAAGCAGAGCGACAATTTGACCTATTGCTCTTGGTTCATTGTAGTTGTGATAACTGATGAGTTTTTTGCCAGTAATATCAAGATGTTTAAGCAGAATTGATGCGCGGCGCGTATCTTCACAGGCGATTGCTCCCGACTCGGCAAGAGTTTTTATTGCTCGCAGTGTAATGTCTTCGAGATTACCGAGCGGCGTGGCAACAACGTAAAGTGTTCCGCTATGTGAAGGTGGAGTTTGCAACAGATAAAAGACGGACTTGAACGAAGGGTTTGTTATGGTAAATTCATAATGGTATTTAGTATAATAATAAAAATACGATAAACAGCGTCCAGTCAAAGATGAAGGATCAAAGGCGATTACTGTCGGTCAGAGACTTACGGGTACATTTTTCTGAGAGAAAGAACGGTGGCTTTGGAAAACCCTTTTCGATAAACGTCGTCAACGGGGTTTCGTTTGACGTTTTTCAGGGAGAGACACTTGGTCTGGTCGGAGAGTCAGGCTGCGGCAAAACTACACTTGGACGGGCATTGATACGCCTCGGTCATTCAGTTGTGAGTGGAAAGATTGAGTTTGAAGGTCATGATATTACCGGTATCGGCAATCGTGAATTCCGCGCTCTCCGCAAACAGATACAGATGATATTTCAGGATCCATTCGGATCGTTAAATCCCCGGTTGACTGTAGGGCAGATGCTTCAGGAGGTATTGCTTGTTCATGGTATTGCCCGTGGGAATGCTGCACGCAAGAGGATTGAAGAACTGCTCGATCTCGTTGGTTTGAATCGGGAGTATTTCAACCGTTATCCCCATGAGTTTTCAGGAGGGCAGCGGCAGCGGATCGGTATTGCAAGGGCGCTGGCAGTTAACCCGAAATTCATTATCTGCGATGAGCCTGTTTCCGCCCTTGACGTTTCGATACAGTCGCAAATTATTAATCTGCTCAAGGATCTTCAAAGGGATCTTGGATTGACCTATCTTTTCATCGCGCATGATCTTTCAGTAGTTGAATATATTTCTGACAGGGTTGCGGTCATGTATCTTGGCAAGATTGTTGAGATTGCGGATTCCACTGAGCTCTATGCCAATCCTAAGCATCCCTATACGAAAGCCCTGCTTTCGGCAATTCCCAATCCTGAACCGGGAGCAAAGAGAGAACGGATTCTTTTGAAAGGGGATTTGCCGGGACCCCTGAATATTCCTGCCGGGTGCGGGTTTCATCCTCGATGCCCGGTTGCAATGGATGAGTGCAGGCAAAGGGAACCGCAACTCAAAACCTTTGATAATAATAATCGGCACGAGGTAAGCTGTCTTCTTTATGAATAATATGACTATCCTGAAAAACAAGCGGGGATGTTTCCGTAACAGTTGTCTTGGTCTCATCATCATTGCTGTTTTGCTTGGTGGCGCAGTGTTTTGGGCTATTCGCTCTTCACATGCCGTGCCTGACCGCTTTGTGCTATCCATACCGCTGAGCGGAACGATCCCTGAAATTCATCATGACAGTTCATCGCTTCCGTTTGTCTCTTCCCGCGAGTCACTCTCCCTGCAGGAGCTGTTGTTTATATTCGATAATGCGGCCGCTGATGACCGGGTAAAGGAAGTGCTGCTTGATATCGGAGGGCTGCAGGCAACTCCGGCAAAAATAGCCGAACTTCGGCAGGCTATTGAAAAAGTTCGCCGAGGCGGTAAAAAAGTTACTGCATTTCTTCACTCTGCTGAGGATAAAGATTATCTCCTTGCTACGGCATGTGACTCAATCATTCTTGAACGCGGCGGATTTCTTCTGCTCGATGGACTGAAAGCGGAAACACTGTTTTATACCGCTCCTCTAAAAAAATTAGGCATTTCCTTCCAGGCTGCTCAATGGAAAAAGTACAAGAGTGGTATTGAGCCGTTTCTTCTGACTGGCTCAAGTAAGGAGTCTCTGGAGGAGATTAATGCGATGCTTGACGAGGTGTTTGATGATTATCTGAGTTATGTTTCCAGGCGGCGCGGGATCAGTCGAGATGTTTTTACGGCGGTGATGAACAATGAACCGCTTCTGTCGGCAAAGAGAGCTGAAGCCCTCAAACTTATTGACGGCATAGCTTCTTCCTGGGAACTGCAGCGATCCTTGACGAAAAAAATATCCGGACATGAGCTGACGAGTGATAATGATGTTTTTGTCCGTGCCGGTCAGTACCGTTCAGCAGTTCAATGGCCACTTAAGGCTGACAGTGATGACCGGATTGCGGTGATTACGCTTTCCGGCATGATTGTTCGTTCAGCAGTGGGAGGTGCTTCTGAAATGAGTGAAGGTGTTGATGTTGAGACGCTGAAAAACTCCCTTGATGCTGCACTGGAGAATAAAAAGGTTAAAGCCCTTGTTCTGCGTATCGACAGCCCTGGCGGGGATGCCCTTGCGTCAGCCGACATGCTGCAGATGCTCGATTCGGCTGCGGTTAAAAAACCTCTCGTTGTTTCCATGTCAGGGGTGGCAGCTTCCGGTGGCTATATGGCGGCTCTTGCCGGCAAAACCATCTACGCCCAGCCGCTGACCATTACCGGATCAATAGGAGTCTATGCCCTGAAGCCAAACATTCAGGGATTTGCTGAAAAAGCAGGATTGGGTCGTACGGTCGTGACAAGAGGCAGGTATGCAGATGCCAATACGCTCTTTAAACCGCTTGAAGGTGATGCCTACAACAAATTTGTTGCTGCTTCAGGTGAGATTTATTACGATTTTATTGGAAAAGTTGCTGCTTCACGAAAGATGAATATAGATCAGGTTGACTCTGTTGCTGGTGGAAGGGTATGGACAGGAAGCCGTGCGTTGAAAGCTGGACTTGTTGACAGGGAAGGCGGACTTTTTGATGCCATTCATGCAGCACAGCTTCTTGCCGGGATCGATCCGGCAAAACACCCTGGGTTGTTGCTTTACCCTGCGCAGAAAGCCTGGTGGGAATTTCTTTTGCAGGGAAGTGATACCGGGTTGGCTGAAAGGATCAGTGTCGCAGTCAGAAAACAGCTGATGCATGAGATCATTCCAGAGCCTCAGTTCAGTTCCATGGAGGCATATTATGAGATGCTGATGGTCTCAGGCCAGCTTCATATGCTTGCCGTTATGCCATGTGAGATCATTATCCGCTGAAGCGACTGGATTCCTCCTCCTGAAGCAATGGAGAATGTTGCCGGAGGGGGGATTCTCATGCTACTCTGTTAAAACTTATAGGTCAAAGAACTTTGAGCCCTGAAGGCATTACTGGTAGGGTTTTATGTACTCGGTTTTCCACTCTGAGAGCTGTATTCCAATAAGCAGGTTTGGCGTTACCTTATTGATCACGTTGGCGAATACAGATTGATTCAGTGAGCGTGCACTGGGAGTTATGAGTGCCAGATCGCTGTCATTCGGGTCATCAACACCAGCGCCAAAGCTTATAGCTGTTACCGGGTTCACGTTGTATTTCAGTCCTGCCCATCCTCCATGCGAACGGATATCTCTGGGGTCGGTTGGAACAGCAGCGTTTACTCCCTGACTGATTCCACCCAGAAAATCATCGAGATTTGATCCGGTAAAGTATTCACCGGCAAAGAGGACTTTTTCGCTAAGGGGCATGGTCACTTCAAGATTGCATGACCATGTATCAAGCGTTTTGAAATTCCCTGTGGCACTTGTATCCCACTCTTCCTGACCGTAATGCCCTGAGACGGCAATGGTTGCCGGCTGGCTTCTTACAATCATCGGCTCAGAAAAAGCAATACGTCCCTGGATGGTGGGTACGACGGCGTCTTTACCGGTATCAGTTTGAAAAATGCTTTTTTCACCAATAGTTCTGGAGGCAGCTAGCGCCATTTCAAGACGTCCGTCGTTCCCTGTCGAAAATCCTTTGGTGACCCGCAGCTGAGGGTGGCGTGAACCGATATTGCCAGCATCCCACAGAAGTGCCACATCGTCTACAAAAGGAATCTGTGAAGAAACAATATCCCATGTCTGGCCTGCAAGGATGCTGAAATCTGACGCTGGCCAGAATGCTTTGAGAAAGCCATGACGCAGTCTGGGACTTGTATTGTTTTCAGCTCCGATGGACGTCAGAAAGTCCATTTCGATGTTGCCGGAAAGCTTCATTGATTCAGTATCAGTACCGCTGAGATTCATGCCCAGTCTCGTTGCACCTGCAGTAATATTCCATTCGCCGTCATGATTTCTATTGTTAGCAGGCAGAACCCAGAGAGCGTAATTTCCAGTAGAGATAGGATTTGTATCGTAGGAGCCGTCAAAGCGGACAAATCCGTAGAGCTGGATTTTTGCCCCAGCTTCTGATGATACCGGAGCTCCAGTTGGGGCAGCTATTACTGGCTGAACAGAGGTATTGGAAACAGTCGAAGCGGGAGGCATGGTTTTGACAAGAGCTTTCAGTTCAGCAAGTTCCTGTTCCAGTCGGTTGATACGTGCTTCAACGGTTTCTGTGGTTTGGGCTGCATGACAGGGCGCTGCGGCGAAAAGTGAGCCGGCAAGCAGCAGGGCATAACTGAACTTTTCCCTTGCATTCATGTATGTGCTCCGTAGGATTGGTTATAAATAATTGTAACTCAATTATAAATATAGGTATACCTGCTGCTATTTCTTTGCGGTTTTTGGTCTTAGCCTGCTATGTTTTTAGCATCAAAAGCTCCAGAAATCGCGATCGAGGTTACGGTATTGGATGCCCTGGATGAGATGCTTCATTGCAATGTCTTTAGAGCTGTCAAGGTCGGCGATGGTGCGGCTTACCTTAAGGATGCGGTCGTGTGCCCTTGCTGAAAGGTTCATGTGGTTCATGGCATCCATAAGTTTTTGTGAACTCTCTTTGTCAAGCTTACAGAAAATCTTTATCAGTTTGGTATTCATCTGAGCATTGGTATAGATTTTTGGTGATGCAAGTTCGGCAAACCTTTCCTGCTGGATTTTTCGTGCAGTTATAACCCGCTTGCGGATGGTGCTGGAGCTTTCGGATGTTATTGCAGAAAATAGGTCGATATTTTCCACTTTTGGAACATCGATATGTATATCAATGCGATCAAGCATCGGTCCGGAAATTTTGGCAAGATAACGCTGGATCTGCTGCGGCGGGGCGGTCAGGTTTCCGTCAGGATCTTTCAGTGCGCCTGCAGGACTTGGGTTCATTGCGGCTATGAGCATAAAGCCGGCTGGATACCTTGCGGTTACAGAGATTCTCGAAACGGTAACTTCCCGGTCTTCAAGAGGTTGGCGCAGTACCTCAAGAGCATTTCTGGTAAATTCGGGCAGTTCATCAAGAAACAGAATACCGTTGTGCGCAAGGCTTACCTCCCCAGGTTTTGCTGTTGCCCCACCACCAATGAGAGCGACATTACTCGTTGTATGGTGGGGGTTGCGGAATGGCCGTGTCACCATCAGTGGCCGGCCTTTTTCAAGCAGGTTGGCTACCGAATAGATTTTAGTGGTTTCAAGTGACTCTTCAAAAGAGAGAGGAGGCAGAATACCCGGCAACCCTTTTGCCAGCATGGTTTTTCCGCTACCTGGGGGACCGATCATAATAACATTATGACCTCCGGCTGCAGCAATTTCAAGGGCTTTTTTTGCTGCACCCTGCCCCTTGATATCGGAAAAATCAACCTGATATTCCTCTTCGGTGTTAAACAGTTCTGTGATATTGACGGTTACAGGGGGGCGCTCTGTCTGTCCTGTAAGTAAAGCGATAGTCTCGTTCAATGTTTCTACGCCGAAAACTTCAATTCCTGAATGTGATGCAGAGACTGCCACTGCAGCTTCAGCAGCATTTGAGAGCGGAACTATCAGGCGCTTAATGTGTTCTTTTCCTGCCATAATTGCAACTGGGAGAGCACCATTAATTCTTCTTACCGAACCGTCAAGGGCAAGTTCCCCCATGATCAGTAAATCTTCGAATTGGACAGTGATAAGTTGAAGCGAACCGAGCAGCCCTATGGCTATAGGGAGATCGAATGCTGTTCCTTCTTTTTTAATATCCGCAGGAGCAAGGTTGACGGTGATTTTTTTTGGAGGGATAGTAAATCCTGAATTTCGGATTGCCGTGAGAATTCGTTCCCTGCTTTCCCGGATGGCATTGTCCGGAAGGCCGACAACCGTAAATGAGGGGATGCCGCCGGAGACGTTGGTTTCAACTGTAACCCTGATCGCGTCAATACCGATCAGGGCAGATGCGTTGAGCGTAGAGAGCATGGCAAAATAGTTGAATAATTTCGGTATTTATACACTGGCTTATGATAACATATAATACGCTGATATCTCGTCTATTTTTTGATTGTGTGTGAAATGGGTGAGTCCAGTGGAACGGCGGCAGAATTATAGTATTCAATCAGGGGAATGAAATACCAATAGATGACCTTGAAACAGAGCAACGTTTCTGGTTACTCCAGAACGGAGAAATTTATGAGGGGGGAAAAAAATTGAGGCCCTGTTAAAAGCCTCAATAGAATCAAAATCAGTGTAATGGGAATTACAAATGGATTTATTCCGGCACTCTGTATTGTTCAATACTCTCGCCTCTTTTTTCAACATCCTTAACCCAACCAGGCTTCGGGCCTCTACCTACCCAATATTCATGTTCACTTTTTTTGAATTTTATAACAGCCGGACTTTTTATACCGGATTTGGCTGTTTTTCCCTTTCTCTGAAGTTCTTCAACAGTAATATTGTAGGCGTCGAGTTTATCCTTAATCTCTTTAATTATGGTAATTCGCTCGTTCTTGATAATATCATCGGCTTCTTTTTGAAGCTGAGCTATTTTTGATTTAAGTTCTGAAAGTTTTGTTGACGACATAATTCGTTGATTTATAATTATTTAAAAGTATTCTTCCTTATGTAGAGAAATCATGATAAATGTAATAAAAAAATAATTAACTCAAAGTGGATTCTTTTAAGTCAGAAAATATCTGTCTCAATTATGCTGAATTATTATTGATTCAATTTCAGAAGGATAAAGTTAATGTATCAATCCATTTCGGTATTTCGTCTTTTGCATTATCAGGTGCACTGAGATGAGTTGTATTCAAGATCAGATATGTATTAAGCGGATTTGATGGCCATTTTTCAAAGACATACTCTTTTCCAGCGTTATATAAAACATCTTCCGTACCGGCAACGATCCAAAACAGGGGAATTCGTTGAGTAACCTTTGAGGCTGAAATCGGCATGGACGCCATTCCGCCTGGGTCATTGTAGCTGCAATACGCAGCAGCAGTCATGTTGATGCTTACGTACCTGCCTCCATTGAGATCAATAAACGACTCACTCTCTCCCCCTTGACCAGCTTTGATCATTTCATTTGCCTTATTGAGACTTGACTCAACGTTCATATGATACTTATGCAGATCAGGAGTATGGCCAGGAGCTATAGCAATGACGGCATTAATTTTTTCATGTCCATAGGCAGCATAGGCGATAGCAGCATTGGCACCCATACTATGTCCAGCCAGAACGATGAATTTTGCGCCTTTTTTTTGTAATTCCTGAATATTATTTTCAACAATTCCCAATGCTGCCGGATAATCAATATCATATCCTCTTAATTTGCTCCAGGGCATTAATGGTGTAAGAACAATATACCCCTTCTCCTTTAATGATGCCGCCAGAGTATTGATATGCTGGGCTGGATTTCCCCATTTGCCATGAAGCAATACAACCCCTACCGTGTTTTTGGTCGCGGCATGTACATCACAGGCAAAAACAGAAAAGAGTATCAGAACCTTTAATACAAGATTATGAATTTTCGGCATTTTGTCGTGTCCTCCAAGTAAAAATTATATATGATTATAATGTTCTGTATCAAAAGTAATGAATAAGTGGCTGTGTTTTGTTATTGAAAAATGCTTTAAAGTAATGGACAATAGGAGTTAAAGCTTTGTTGTTAAATAATTAATCATTTCAAGCAAGACTAACTACGTTCAATATATTTACAACAGGCAACCAAAAAGGCCCTCTATAAAAAAGGGCCTTTTTGGTTTTGCTGGGTGTTGCAGTTATTGCAAGAATGCAAAAGGAGCCGGATTATCTCCAGCTCCCTTTTGAATTATTTGCTATGCATCAATTACTTTTCTGAGTCTGTTGAGAGCATTGAGCTATCGATTGCGGTCATGGCGTTCATCACGGTTCTCTTCACGGGGTTTATTCCTGTCATCCCTGCGGTCGTGCTCGTTATGCTGATCTCTGCTTTCCCAGTACTGGTGGTCATGCTTGCGATACTCTCTGTCTCGGAATCTCCCGATCTCGTCCCAGCGGTGTGCTCTTACTGCATGGGGGAGCCTGTCAAAGCTGACCACATCCCAAGGACCTCTGTAATTCGAAGCACGGTACCAACGGCCATCACGGTTTATAAAGTAGTTGCCATCAACGAAAATGAAATTATAAGGACTTTTTACTGCTACTGAATATCCAAGTTCAGGTACATAGATAAATGTAGGTCTTGTATCGATAACAAAATGAGGTCTATCTCCAATGTTGACGTGGATGCCTCCTATTCTTACGCCAACTTCGGCATGGGTATCGGCTGGATGATATGCAAAAAACAGACCTGCAACTCCTGCTGCAATCCAGATGGTTTTTTTCATGATTACTTGCGTCTTGTAATGTTATTAAAAAGTAAGAACACTTTTCAGCTAAGGCTTAATACCCTCCAGTCAATCTATCTCTCTCTTTCAAGATTGCTGGTGATAATAACATAAGAGACGCTGTTTCTTATTTTTTCCAGCGCAATAATATCAAAAGGAACTAATTTTTTTATCCTGTTGTGCGCAATCCCCCTGATATGGCGTTGACAGTCAGGAAGAGTTCTAACAGAAGGGTATCGGACTCTTCCTGTTTATCAGAATTCTGCAGTTCCCTCCATTCCTTAAGGAGTTTGATCTGCTGGTGGTGAAGCATGTCAAGTCCTTCTTGACGCTGAACGATAAATTTATTGACATTAAGCCGCTGAGTCTCAAGAGGGCCGGCAAAGAGTATTTCGATATACTTTTTAGTTCGATGGTATTCTGCTTCGATCATACCGAGAATGTGCTCTCTGATAGTGCTGTCAGTGACAAGTGTCGCATACAGGTGCATGATCTTCAAATCGGCAGATGCAATGCTTGTATCTGCATTGCTGATAATGTAGCGAAGAGGCGGCCAGATGTGACTGCGGTTCCGGATTTCTTCAAATATCTCTGGAGCGCTGTTTTCCAGATATTCAAGTGCCGAGCCCACTCCGTACCAGCCTGAAAGTGAAAAACGCGCTTGGTTCCAGCTGAATACCCAGGGGATGGCGCGCAGGTCTTCAAGACTTGTTTTTCCGCTTCTTCGAGAAGGTCTGGAACCTATTCTTGTTGATTCTATAATGTCAATAGGGGTGGCTTCACGGAAAAAAGTGAGAAATCCTTCTTCACCGATCAACTTTCGGTAAGCCTGATTGCTTTTATCAGAGAGCATATCCATTATCTGCTCAAGGGGATGCGCTCTTTTTGGTTCCCCTCTTTGTCTGATAAGAACTTCTGCTGCTCCAGCCATGAAAAGTTCGAGATTATAAACAGCACTGATGCGGTTGGCATACTTTTGGGCAATGGTTTCGCCTTGTTCAGTAAAACACATGCCGGCATTAAAGGAGCCCCAGGGTTGCGCCCTGATAAATCGGTGCGTCGGGCCTGCCCCACGGCTGATACTTCCACCCCTGCCGTGAAAAAAGAGGATTTCAGTATCAGAACTCTTCCCTGCTTCAAGCAGAGATTCCTGTGCGCGATAGAGTGTCCAGGTGCTTGAAAAAATTCCCCCGTCCTTGTTACTGTCGCTGTACCCGATCATAACCATCTGGAGCTTACTTTTTTTGCCAGTTGCTTTTTTTCGGTAATCGAGACTTCGTTGTGTAACCGGGTGGCGAAGAAATTCCTTCAGTATCACAGGGCTTTTTTGCAAATCTTCAATGGTTTCAAAGAGCGGTACGACAGGGAGCAAACACGCGTCTCCATCTTCAGTCGGTATCATCAATCCGACCTCCCTTGCAAAAATGTAGATGATAAGAAGGTCAGAGACATTTCTCGTCATGCTGACAATAAGTGAGCCCAAAGCGCCAGTCCCGTACTGTTTGGTATGTTTAAATAAAACCCGGTAGCAGGCAAGTACGGTTTCGGCTTCAGCTCCCGCCGTCATGTCTGGATGGGTAAATGGTCTCGGCGAAAGAAGTTCATGGTCCAGGAATGCTCTTCTTTCAGGTTCATCCCATTCCAGAAAATCACCGCCATTCATACCGGCAGCAGTCATCAACTGGGACAGGGCAAGTTCATGAACACGGCTGTTTTGTCGGATATCAAGGGTTCCGAGATGAAAACCAAAGGTCTGAACGATTCTATAAACAGGTGTAACTTCCATTTCGGCAATATGTTGAGCCCCAACAGAAAGGAGTGATTCCCGTAAAAGCGAGAGATCCTCAAGGAGTTCATCTGAACCGATGTAACGACCTGGTTTGCATGACACCTCACTACCCTCCGAAGTATCAGTTTCAAAAGGAAGCGATGCTATCATAAGGTTTAGAAACTGGCGCCAGGGTTCATGCCGGTTTCTATCTACTGCCTCATATCCAGCCTCTCCAAGCGTATTGCTAAGGCTTTCGATGCGATAGATGAGCTCGTTTCCAGGAGACTGAAGTCTTTCAGAAAGGCTTAATTTTGATGCCAAGTCAGTGAGGTGACCGAGAACAAGCGTGAGAGCCTTCTGGCGCATTTCAGCAAGAGTCTCTTCAGTGACGCTGGCTGTTACAAGCGGATGGCCGTCACGGTCACCACCAACCCAGCTGCCGAAGGAAATGCTGGGCAGATTGCGAGGGTCAGAAAGCTTTGCTGCGTCAAACCCAGTTGCATTCCATGCCTGCATAAGGCGTTTATCAAGCATGGGTAACACTTCCGAAAAAATATTATAGAGATAGTGAATCACATTTCTCCGCTCAGCAGATACCTGAGGTTTTTCGAAAAGTATTTCTCCTGTTCTCCAGAGTCGTTCCAAAACTACTTTAATTTCGTTGCGGATTTCGAGCTGTTCAAGCGGAGTCCACATCTGGTTTTCTCTTTTTACCAGCAGCAGATAAAGCTGACGATGCTGCTCAAGAACAGTTTTCCGTTTTGCTTCAGTCGGATGTGCTGTAAGAACGGCCTCAATAGAAACCTCTGGCAGCAGTGAAGAGATGGTTGTTTCCGGGATTCCAAGTTTTTGAAAACGTGACAATGTTTTCCCCCAGAGACCGGTCAGATGTGATAATCCGTGTTCAGCTTCCAGCGAACGACGAGTCTGGGCAGCGGAGTTTTCTTCCGCCATGTTGAGAAGTTGGAAAAAAATCGAAAACGCCTGGAGGGCACGCTCCGAATTAGGATAGTTTTCCAGGGGTATGCCAGCATTCTGCCATGGCAGGTGGTCTGCAAGTTCCTTATCTCCAAGGTCACGGAGTACCTCCTGAAAGCATTGAAGAAGAAACAGAAAATCGCGTTCTGCTTTTTCGAAATCAATAATACTGCTTGTGGTTGTTATCATAAGGCAAAGAAATTCTCTGGTTAATCCGGCGCTTTGTGCATTATTCTAAAAAATTAAATGAGTTACAAATTATCTTGCCTTTCCTTGAAGGCATTGACTCAAGTATATGGTATGCTCCTCAAGTTTAAGCAGATAGTGATTTATAAACACAACCTTTTTAAGCTTTCTGTTTGCCGCCTTTACTATTTATGCTTATCTTACTCCATAATTTTTTGGGTAAGCCACTAACACCTAATTCATTACCACTCATGGACAACAAATCAAATGGTAAGCTTATTGCAGTTGCATTAGGCGGGGCTGTCTTAATGGGGTCTCTGTTTTTCGGGTTGTCATTCCTAACCGGATACAAGGTGCCGGCTGAAAACATTTCAGTAGTACTCACTCCGCTGCGTTCCTTTGCCGGATGGCTCTCGTTAATTTGTGGAGCCTCTCTTATTATTATGGGGCTTGGCAAAATGTCATCGAGAATCAGTGATAAGTGGTTTTTGAGTTTTCCTCTCAGTATTATTGCCATTGTTGCCGTCATGTTTGCACTCCTGTGGCTAAGGCCTTCAGGAATTTTATTGTCAACCACTGGTCGTACTACGACTATGGATGGCAAATACATCCGTTCAGTCAAAGAGCTCACTGCATTTCTGGAAAAACCTTCAGCCAACGTCAAAAATCATCCAATTCCTCCCGGTTTTGATTTCGCAGCCAGTAAAACCCTTACTGATGGAAGGTGCAACAAATGTCATACGCTTGCATCTGTTCAGGATGCTTTCAGAACCAAGTACAAAAAAACAGGCAAAGTCGATGTTGTTGTCAATCGTATGCAGACTAATGCCGGTTCAGGTATAACCCCGGATGAAGCAAAAACAATCGTGATCTATTTGGAGAATAAGTTCTGAGTCTCCTGAGGGATTGTTCGCCGTTCCAACGTTTATAAAAAAAGCCTCTGAGAAATACTCTGAGGCTTTTTTTATCTCTGTTTTTCAATGTGAGCTCTTATAGTTGACGGTAACAGTTTCGGTTATTCCTCCTCTTGCTTTCCATTCTGATATCACGCTTAGTGATCTGGGCTGAAGAGCAGCGACAAGGTCATCAAGGATCTTGTTCGTGATATTTTCATAAAAAATACCGGCATTGCGGAACTCGAGAAAATAATATTTCAGCGATTTCAACTCGATACAGGTTTTGTCAGGAACATAACGGACTGTTATGATTCCAAAATCCGGAAGACCGGTTTTAGGGCAGACAGAGGTAAACTCGGGGTTGACGATCTCAATAGTGTAGTCTCTGTCGGGATACGTATTGTCAAAGATTTCAAGGAGTTCTTTTTTCATAGGATAGCAGATATTGATTGACTTTTTAAGTAAAGTTTTTCCTGATACGTAAGCTTCTTTTCGATGCAAAATAGAAATCCATGGCGATTTATCGGTAAATTCAGTTGATTTTTTTGTTCGTTAAAAGCTGAAATCGCACTCTATTCTGCCCAGATAGCGTCGTTGTGTCAGATAAATAAATTGCAGGATGGTTATGCATGAATCCATTGACTTAGAAGGCCAGGAGTTACGCCTTCTTTATAAGGCGTTGGCAGCTGAATACGATCTTACAGAAACATCGTATGCCTTCGGGGGGCACTCTTTCAGCTTTCTGAGTGTTCTTGACAGTTATGCTCTTCTTGACCGTATATCGCCTGAAGAGTTTGTTAAAGATGAACAAATGCCATACTGGGCGGAAATATGGCCTTCTGCAATAACCCTTTCGTCATTTATTGCCGATGAACTTCCGCTTAAGGGTTTGCGAGTGATTGAGATAGGCGCCGGTGTTGGTATGGCTTCGACTGTTGCAGCATGGAAAGGTGCCAGTGTTCTTGCTACAGACTATTCCGTGGAAGCTCTTCGTTTTGTGCAGTATAACGCATTGAAAAACAAGGTGGCTTTTGACATCGAACGACTTGACTGGCGGCTGGTGAAGTGCTGTGAACAGTTTGACATTCTGTTTGCTGCAGATGTACTTTATGAAAGGGTAAACCTGCTTCCTATTGTTACTGCGATTGATAAACTTCTAAAACCCGATGGTGCGGCATACCTCGCAGATCCGAGAAGAAGAATGGCGGAACAGTTTCTTGAACTTGCAGCAGAAAACAATTTTTCCATAACTCCCTTTCCCCGGAAGTATACCGGAGGTTCTAAAGATGTTGCCGTGAATATCTACAAAATGACAAGGCAAAAAAACACTCGATGAAGAGCACCCAAAAGCAGCTTTCTCTTTGCTGGCGTTATCATGCCGGCCATGGTGCGCTTATCTGGCAGCTCATGTTCACTGAAACCGGCGATCTTATAGGCCAGAAACGCTTTAAGGCTGACCGCCGGGCGCTTTTTTTCTGTATTGATATAATAACCGGCAAGGTTGTTTGCGATGATTACCTGCTGATGGATCACCATCATCCTGTTTCTGCCGGAGAGGGCTGGTTCGTCGGACTTGAAACAACTCTCGGGAATCTGGTCTATTGCTACGCCTATCAGTCCGAAAGCCCTGAACATAAGGGGATCTGGGCGCTTGATCTCCGGGATAACAGGGTTGTCTGGTCACGACCTGATATTGTTTTTGCAGCAAACCTTGACCATGAGTTTCTTGTGTATAAGCTTTCGGCTTTTGGCGGATTCCCTGAGCGTCATTTTCTGCTCATCGATCCCTTTACCGGCGAGGTCATCCGTACCCTTGGCCTCGATAGTCCTGCAGTTAATGCAATAAGACAGGAGGTTATTCCTGAGGATGATCGGCAGCAGGTTATGCTTTCAGAATTTGTGACCAGGGAAATGACTGAAGAGCGTCTGGCCTTACAGCGGGTCGGTATTACTGAAACTACCCGCTGTGAATGTATTCTCAAGGGTATATTTACCGTTACCGCTTTGCATGAACAGGTAGAGTCGACAGGCTTGTGGCACTCTTTTCTTAACGTATGGGCAGTGGACTCTCTGGTCTATGCAGACACGATGGAAGAGAGTGTTGAAAAGCCATGCCTCAACAATTTTCTCATACGGAGCAAGAATTTGTATTACCTTAAAAATAAAGAGGAACTGGTTTGTGTTGCACTCACATGAAAAATTCATCCTCCTCCCCATCATCTGAATTATTGTCTGAAGGTTTACTTCCAATACATGACTTTATTGATAACCTCAGGAGCCGTAAAAATCTTTCACCGAATACCGTTATTGCATACAGAACAGATCTTGTTCAGTTTTTTTCCTTTCTTGCCAGGCATTTTCAGCTCAATGATTTAACCGGCTTTAACCATGAGCAGCTTACCGCTCTTGATGTTCGTCTTTTTTTTGTGTCATTGATCGAGCGGGGTATTCAGCAGCGATCTATTGCCAGAAAACTGGCAGCAGTCAAAAGCTATTACCGGTATCTGCAGGAGAGCGGAGAAATTAAGAGCTCCGTCTTTTCCTATATTACCGCGCCAAAGTTTCCTCGGCGGGTTCCTAGTTTTTTAACAGAGCAGCAGACTGAAAAGCTTTTTAATGAAGTGCTTCCCAATGGTGGGAACGATTCCGGCAATCCTGAAAAAAACGTTCTTGAAGCATCTTTTGTCCAGGAACGTGATCGGAGCATACTTGAGCTGCTTTATGGAAGCGGGCTTCGTATTTCAGAGCTTATCGGCCTTACAATGGAAAGCCTTGATCTTGACAGCGGATATGTCAAACTGACAGGAAAAGGCAGAAAGCAGAGAATTGTTCCGGTTGGCAAGGCATGTATGGACGCACTTAAAAAATATTTTGAAGTACGAAAAAACTTCTTTAGAATAAATACAAAGGGGGAAGCTGGAACCTTACGGACTGTTTTTTTAACCAATAAGGGTAAAAAGCTTTATCCCATGCTTGTCCAAAGATTGACCACAAAATACCTCATTGCTGTCACTGAACAAAAACAGAAAAATCCACATATCCTGCGTCACAGTTTTGCCACACACCTGCTGAACAGCGGCGCAGATCTTAACAGTGTCAGTGAAATGCTTGGACACAGTAACCTGTCAACTACCGAAATATATACTCACGTTACTTTTGAGCGCTTAAAGGAGGTTTACCGGAAAGCGCATCCAAACGCATAGGTCTACAGTGCGGCTCCCCGATACCGTATTTACCGCGGGAGCCTTGTTCTTTCATTACGTTCAACTTATTATAACGGAGGTTATTATGACGAAAGCTGTCGTTAGTGATGTTGTCAATGTTAAGGTTACTCTGCGCCACTCCAATAATCATACAGACATAGAAGAGTATGCCCGCAACGCAGTAATTCCACTGCTGAAAATTTTCCCTGGTATTATCAGTTGCCACATCATTCTTGATCATCAGAAAAATGACTTTGAAAAAAACAAGCTTGCCGAAATAACGGTGGTTGTTCCACAGAATGTTTTAGTTGCTAAGGAATCCGGCGCAGTTTATGAACAGACCATCGACAACTGCGTTGAGGCATTGAGCAGGCAGCTCAAGAAATACAAGGAAAAACTACAATAACAGTATGCGGGTTTAAAGTCTGCAGGGCTTATCCCTGATGCCCTGCAGATTTTCAGGAAGGATTTTATCACTTCGAAAGCGAGATGCCATGAAATTTGATCAAAAAGGATTAAAAAAACGATCCATAACGGTCGCCTATTTTTTTAATACCATCGGCACGAAGCATGATATCAAATTGCGGCGTCTGAACAATGTGGACGAACAGAAACGAAGGATTTTTGAGCGTGATCTTCACCGCCCCGGACTTGCCCTTGCCGGCTTCACCAATCTCTTTACCTACAAACGGGTACAGATTCTTGGAAATACCGAAACGAGGTTTTTAAATCATCTTGATGAGGCGGAACGAACCAGGGTGTTTGAAAATCTTGTTCGATTTAAAATACCTTGCATTATCCTTACCAGCAATAATAAACTCCCGCAGTCGCTGCTTGATATGGCTACCAAAGCGGGTATTCCTGTCTATATTACTCGCCTCTCTTCAACTAAGACCATCTATTTTGTCACTGGTTTTCTTGATGACCAGTTTTCTTTATACCAGCAGTATCATGGCTCAATGGTCGATGTTTATGGTGTTGGAGTGATGATTATCGGTAATAGCGGTCTCGGAAAATCTGAAATTGCACTCGATCTTGTTGAAAGGGGGCACGGCCTTGTAGCTGATGATGTCGTTGTTATTCAACGGAAAGGAGAGTCAATGATGCTTAATGCCAAGAGAAACAATATCATTGACCATTTTATGGAAATCCGTGGCCTCGGAGTCGTTGATGTGCGTGCAACCTTCGGTATCCGGGCAATTCGTGATGTCAAGGAGGTACAGGTGGTTGTAGAACTTCTTGAATGGGATAAAGAGATGGTGTATGAGCGGCTTGGCCTTGATACCAAATACATAAAGATTCTCGGTGTTGACGTTCCATTGGTGCAATTACCTATATTCCCCGGTAAAAATATTACCGTTATCATTGAGGTGGTTGCCCTTAATTTCCTTTTAAAAAGATACTCTAATTATGTGGCAGCCGAGGCGCTGACCGACAGGATAAAAAACGTGATCAACAGTGAAAAACCAGAGGATGACAGTGATGATTGAAAAAAGTGCAGGCAGGAGTTCAGTAGTGTTCAGACTTGCTGGTTCCCTGTTAATTTTACTGGCTCTCCTTACTCTCTCTTCCTGCAGCCGGCATAACGGCAGCAACGGTAAGGGTGCCAAGGCCAGCGCAGCCATGGACTCCACTCTTGTTATCGCAATGCTTGGTGACGCTGATTATCTTAATCCCGTTATTGGTGCAACCGTTACCTCAAGCAATATTTTTGGCCTTATCTATCCCTCTCTGTTGCAAAGTGAGTTTGATATGACCACCGGCCTGATGAATTACATGGCTCTTGAAAAGAAACTGAGGGCAGTAACACCGGGTCAGGGCAAAAAAGCACCAAAAGGCGCTGTCGCCAAGAGCTGGCGTCTATCGGAAGATCATAAATCGCTCACCTACATTCTCAGAAATGATGCATTCTGGGATGACGGAAAGCCTATTGTATCTGCAGATTTCAAGTTCTCCTATCAGCTGTATGGCAATCCGGTGATTGCAAGTGCCCGGCAGCAGTACCTTGCAGAGCTTATCGGTGCAGAAAAGGGCAAAGTTGATTTCGATAAAGCTATCGAAACCCCAAATGATACCACGCTGATCTTCAGGTTTTATAAGCCTGTCCCCGAGCAGCTTGCTCTTTTTCATACCTCGCTTACCCCTCTTCCTGCTCACCGTTGGAAAAATGTTAAGCCCGATGAATTTCGACACTCTCCGCTCAATCTTACCCCCCTTGGAGCAGGCCCCTATAAGCTGAAGAACTGGAAACAGCAGCAGGAAATTTTGCTTGTATCGAGCAGGAAGTCAAATCTTCCAAAGCCAGGCACTATTCCGGCAATTTCTTTCAAGGTAGTGCCTGATTACACGGTCAGGGTGACCCAGCTTCAGACCGGTGCGGTTGATGTTGTGGAAAATATCAAACCAGAGGATTTTACTGCCCTTTTGAAGGCAAATTCTCAGATTAAGATTAAAACAGTCGGTTTGCGAGTTTACGACTATGTTGGCTGGTCAAATATAGACCAGGCAGAGTACCGTAAAAACGGCACCTTCAAACCTCATCCGTTGTTCGGTTCGGCACGCGTTAGAGTTGCCCTTACGAATGCTATTGACCGCCAGGCGATCATCGATGGGTATCTTAAGCAGTATGGCGTTATCTGCAATAACGATATTTCACCGTCTCTCAAATGGGCTTACAATAACCGGATAACCCCTCACCCATATGATCCGGCAAAAGCGTCAGCTATCCTTAAGTCTGAAGGCTGGCTTCCTGGCCCGGACGGTATTCTGCAAAAAAACGGCAAAAGGTTCAGTTTTGTTCTCTATACCAATTCGGGCAATGCGAGAAGAAACTATGCAAGTGTTATTATTCAGCAAAACCTTCGGGCAATAGGAATCGATTGCAAGCTCGATGTTCAGGAATCCAACGTGTTTTTTGAAAACCTTCAGTCTGGAAAACTTGATGCGTGGATGGCCGGCTGGTCGATCGGACTGGAAATTGATCCCCTTGATTCGTGGGGTTCAGATCTCAAAAAAAGTCGCTTTAATTTTCCGGGTTACCGCAACCCGAGGATTGACGAACTGAGCGAGCTGGCCAAGCAAAAAATGGATCCGGTAGAGGCAAAGCCATACTGGCTTGAGTATCAGGAAATCCTGCATCGTGATCAACCAGTCACCTTTCTTTACTGGATCAAGGAAACACAAGGGTTCAGCAAGCGGATTGAGGGGGAGGAACTCAATATTTCCGGAACTTTTTACAACGTTGACGACTGGAGGCTCAGGCCTTCCGCAACTATTGCCCAATAGTCTGTTATGCTGATTTATATTTTTAAACGGCTTTTAATTGCCGTTCCGTTGATTTTCGGGGTATTGACCCTTACGTTTTTCATTATCAGACTTGCTCCAGGTGATCCTGCAGCTTTTTTTATCCAGCCGGGGATC
>CAINOC010000070.1 GCA_903851385.1 uncultured Chlorobiaceae bacterium
ATATGCATTTCAACCGATATTGACGTACAAATCGGAGATTTTATTGGATTTATGGAAATAATCCAAAGAATTCATTTTCAAGTCGGTAACGGTATAAAAACGCCATATTCTATTTTATTATTATAACCTACAGGGATTTATATTTTCAACAGTTGGACACTAGTGACCTGAAACAACAAAAATCATCGAAAAAAAACGAACGGTTTTTGTTTTAAACATTTTGTTGAGATATTGAAAAGAAGAGATTTTTATGTAATCAAACCTGAAACTGGAGTATTATCTTAATAAGATCTTTATCTGCTGCAGGTGAAGTTCAAGTTACGAAAAGGGAAATTAAACGCTATTGTCTCCCTTTTTTAAAGGTGTTTTTTTGCTGATTATGATCCTTCCCCCCTCAGAAAAACAAAAACTTTTAGTCACTTGGAACACAATGAGTGATCTGTTGCCGAAGGATAGTTGCGTTCATCTACTGTTCGAAGCTCAGGTGGCAAAGTCTTCGAATGCTACTGCAGTTGTCTTTGAGGACGTAATACTTAGCTATGCTGCACTTAATGCTCGCGCTAATCAACTGGCGCACGCATTGATAGCATTAGGAGTAAAAGCCGATGAACCAGTTGGCGTTGCGCTTGAGCGTTCACCTGAGGCGATAATATCGTTACTTGCCATATTCAAGGCAGGTGGTGTTTACGTTCCATTTGATCCTGACTATCCGGCCGCTCGCCTGACGTTCATGCTTGAGGATTCCTGTGCTCGAATACTGATTACCAGAGAAACGTTGCGAGATCGTCTACCGCTCAAAGCGGAGCATACCATCTATCTTGACAGAGACGAGGAATCTCTTGCAACCCATTCCGAGAGCAACCCTGATCTACCCATAGTTCCGGATTCTCTTGCATACATTATTTATACTTCTGGTTCTACCGGCAGACCAAAGGGGGTAGCGGTGGAACACCGATCAATTGCCCAGCACTGCCAAACAATACAAACTTGTTTTGAACTGACCTCTCAAGATCGTGTTTTACAGTTCGCTTCACTCAGTTTTGATGCTTCGCTGGCACAGATACTTCCACCACTTTCTTCAGGTGCAGCGATAGTATTGCCATTACCCGGGCTCAATTCACCCGAAATTCTGGACGCCTGTCTGCGTAGACAGAAGGTGACAGTAATGCATCTAACACCCGCATTTTTTTCACTTTGGTCATTATCCTGCCAAAGTAATCTTCCGCCCTCGTTGCGGGTGATTAATTCGGGAGGGGATGTACTGCCGCCAGGTTCGCTCAAAGTTCGAGAATCGTGGTCCAGACCTGGACTTCGTTTAGTAAATACCTATGGACCTACCGAAGCCACGATTACGGCTACGATGTATGATATTCCCGAAGGTTTGACCGGCTCCTATGTTCCGATTGGTCGACCTTTGCCTCATCGAACTGTATACGTCCTTGATAAAGAGATGCAGCCAACCCCGATAGGTGTTGCCGGTGAACTGCATATTGGTGGAGCCTGTCTTGCCCGGGGATATCTGAACCGTCCGGAACTCACCGCCGAAAAATTCATTCCTGATCCTTTCAGCAGCATGCCAGGCGCACGCCTCTACAAAACAGGTGATTTGGTGCGTTATCGTCCTGACGGCAATCTTGAGTTTCTCGGGCGTCTTGACCATCAAGTCAAAATCCGCGGGTTTCGCATCGAACTTGGCGAAATTGAAGCGGTTTTGAGAAGCCATTCCGCTATTAGCGAAACAGTCGTGATTCGTCGGGAAGACGAGCCTGGTTCAGAAAAGTTAGTGGCATATGTTGTTGCTAAAAAAGAGGTAAAGGTGAAACAAGAGGATCTTCGTACTTTCATGCGCAAAGCTCTTCCAGCCTATATGATACCTTCGGCTTTTGTTTTTCTTGAAAAAATTCCAATGACACCTAATAGAAAGATAGACCGAAATGCTCTTCCCCCTCCTGATAGAATAATTGAAAAAACAATAACCTATGTTGCTCCAAGAGATGCAATCGAAAAACAGCTGGTTGAACTATGGGAAAAGGTTCTTGGAGTTCATCCCATAGGTATTTATGATAATTTTTTCGACATAGGAGGCCATTCACTTTTATCGTTAAGTTTACTGTTACAAATCCATCATAAAATCAATAGTAAAATTACGTTATCGGATTTTTATCAGGCATTGACTATAGATGAGCTTGCTCAGATGTTAAGAAAGGATGAGTTGTCAAAAAACAATTTTTGTATGGTATGCCTTCAGAAAGGCACATCTAAGAAACCCCTTCCGCCTTTATATTTTATCCACGTACTTGGCACTGGCTTGAAGTTTTGCAAGCCTATGGTAAAATACCTTGGTTCAGATCTTCCAGTGTACGGACTGTCCATTCAACTTCTTGATCAACATCCTCACATTGAAAATCGAATAGAAGACTGGGCCAGATTCTATATTCTTCAGGTAAAGCAGATTCAACCTTCAGGCCCATATATGTTTATTGGCTTTTCAAATGGCGGGATTATAGCTTTTGAAATGGCAAAGCAAATGAGAGAAAGTGGAGAGGATGTTCGTTTAGTCGCGATATTAGATGCTATCTTACCAAAGACTTTCAAAAAAATCGGTGTAGTGAGAAAAGTAAAAGAGCAATATAAAAAATGGAAGAGGCAAGGGGCATACTATTTTGTAAGACAAGTAGTTCAAAGATTATACTATGTATGGCGAGAAAAAATAACCCATTGGTACTTTCGCAAAATTCTATGGTATTATAAGGTAACAGGAGGCAGTGGTGAAATGACAATTGATCTTAAGGAATATGTTACTTGGAGCGAAAACCATGAAGCCTCAATACGTTACAATCCCGAACCGTATGCAGGGAAAGTAATGCTTTTCAAAAGTGATCACACGTTACAGGAAGTTGATAACATTCAGGATCCTCAGTTAGGATGGGGAGAAGTTTCGTTAGGTGGTGTTGAGATTATTAATTGCCCTGGCAATCATCTTAGTATGCTTGCAGATCCCCTTGTGAAAACAGTGGCAAAAAAACTTAGACAATCTATTGATAGAGCGTTAAATCCAGAAATACAGAACTGAAATTTTTTTAACAAGTCCCAGAAACTTCAGTTATTTTTGAAATAAACAGCCTATAAAATAAAGTGTTAAATAAGCAATAACTCCCTTTCATTGAAAAAGAAAAAAACTTCGGCAAGAAAAAGATAGTAGATCCCGATAAAGACCTGATTGAGAAGTTATTCCGTGAACACGGATCCCTCGCCTTGTTTGATAAGAGAGGCTTGCTTGATATCTTAGAAACGGCTGATCGAGTAGGTTTTAAAGACTGAGATTTTATGCTTCCATCGGGGGTAACTCACCGAACAGGAATGGTAACAAGACAGTTATTACCGGAAAAACCCCTTTTAAATGGGTCTGTATTTTTGGAGGGTTCAAACTAAAAAAACGCAGTAATATTTGAGTTATTGTACTTGATTTTTTTTGACTGGGCAAGAAATCATATCTTCAGATAAAAGGAAATATGAAAAACATCTCCGCAAGTAATACGTCTTTATTGTGTCAAGGAAATCATAATTTTCTTTTATATAAAGCTATGAAAATATTATAATAGTCTGAATTTGATGAATATAAAATATCAAGATCCACATCAACATTTAATTATTATTCCATCTGTTTCTGTTTGGAAAAATAAAAACATGCTTTCGTTTGATCGAAAATTTTACGATGGGATAGTGTTGTATACTAAAGAGTGGCCTGGTATGGTAAGTTGTATTGTGTCAATGAGTAAATCTTCATGTTCTGATTTTGGGGTTATCAATAAAACAATGGATGAACTTCCATTTAATTGTATTCTGTTAGAAAATAATGAGAAAATAACTATTGAGCATTTAACCGGGGCATCAATTGTTCTCGCGTCAGCTGATGCGGATAATCAGCTCCACATAAGTGCATTATGCAGAAATAGTAAAGTTAAGTGTGTCTATGTCATTGAATATATACCTGAAACGAGATATCAGATAACATTATTAAGTACACGTAACCCTTTTATCATATTACGCAGGTTTGTATATATATGGCAACAGGAGAAAAAAAGGCTTTCGGCATTCAGTATTTCAGATGGACTTCAGTCTAATGGAACCCCCGCATATTATGAATACGGAAAATTTAAAAATAACCTTTTGTATTTTGATACTCGCGTATACAAACATGATTGTATAACAGATGTCGACTTGGACGTCAGACTAAATGGATTGTCTAAAAATAAACCACTGAACCTTGCTTTTTCTGGTCGATTAATTCGAATAAAAGGGGCTGATCATCTTGTAATGCTTGCATTAATATTAAAACAAAGACAAATTTCATATAAGTTCTATATATATGGCGCTGGTGAATTGAAAAACGAAATGATTGCATATATCCAAAAGCATCAACTTGAATCCAATGTATTCATGCTAGGGCCTGTTGATTTTTATAATCAACTCATTCCTGATTTAAAAAAGAATATAGATTTGTTTGTATGCCTACACAGACAAAGTGACCCCTCTTGTACGTATTTAGAGACACTATCCTGTGGAGTTCCAATTGTAGGGTATAAAAATAAAGCATTTTCAGGGTTGTTATCTTTAGTCGATATTGGGTGGGGTGCTGAAATTAATGATTTGAAAAAAATTGCAGACACTATCGAACATCTTAATGAAAACAGAACTCAACTTTTTGCAAAGTCAAGAAATGCTGTTGAATTTGCGCGTCCTAATGATTTTGAGACGACTTTTCAAAATAGAATAAATCATTTACTCTCAATACTTGAGTAATAGTAAAAAAAAGATGCTGGGAAAATAATTTTAATAAAATGAGATAAATATTACTCATCATGAAGAGTACAATAAAATTTTCTGATCGGAGTATTCCTTGCGGTATAGTATTTGGTCATCGAACTTATTTATTAGATGCATGGTTGCAAATTCCAGAAAAAATAATATTGCCGGAAGTGAATACAACTGGTGGTCGATTTGATTTGGAAATAAACAACGGATCAACAAGTGATTTAGATTACATTAGACACACAAAAAATCCCTTAAAATTTCTTAAGCGGCAAAATACGACCACGATAGAGAACAAGGTTATCTTTGATGCAAGGTATGAGGTTGACTCAAATATTTCACACTACCTTTTAGACACTCTTACAAGAATATTGATAGCCCGTGATTTACTGAATCAGAATGGAATGCAAAGTACTCAGATAGTAGTAATATTAAAAGAGAATCCTAGTGAGCTTGCAAGAAACTTTTTTAAAACACTAAATTATCAAACCATAGAAACTGAGTCAAATATTGAGGGGCTAATTGTTAAACATAAAATTTATCCAGCGAACTCAACTATCTATAATTCTATTTCTTTTAAAGACTTTGGTTTCTTTGATACAACAAAATATGCATTTGAAAATATTCTGAAATACAGGCCCGCATATAATTCTAGGTTTGGAGAAAAGATATTCATCAGCAGAAAAAATTCAAGGATAATAGAAAATGAAGATGAAATTGAAAAAATCTTAACAGAATATGAGTATAAAAAAGTCTATTTTGAAGAGGGAATGCTATCTCTTGAAGAACAATGGGCAATAGTTGCTGAAGCTAAAGAGATTGTTGCAATTCATGGTGCAGCCTTGTCATCGTTAATATTTAATCACATAAAAAATTTTGATAATTTCATTAGTGATCGTCCTAAAATAAAGCTTATTGAAATTTTTGGCCCAGGTTTCTTTAATGGCTATTTCAGGTCACTGGCCACCACCTTAGGTATAAAATGGGTTGGAGTAAGAGGAAAGATAACGCCTGAAGTCGTAAAGGATATGGATTTTATGGAAAATGGAAATGCTCCGGGACATACCCATCAAGCGACCTCTTTTACTATAGATCCTCTCTCCATTCATCAAGCGTTAGAACTTATTGGCCAAGAGCATTAAATATATTTTCCATGCCGATGTGGCCCATGTGTTAATTCTCTGCTGTTGGATGATTTTTTACCTTGTGGATCTTTTTATAGAATTTTTAAGCTTACGAAGGCCTGTGGTCAAAGGGTTTAAGAATGGTAACTGGTCCAATAAAAAAGTAGGGTGTAGGTTCGAGCGGGAACTTCGTTGATATCCGAGGCTGGGAATAACAACAAAAGTATTAATATCACGATTTTGCATGCGGAATGTGGATAGAGCTCCATCATAGTACATCGGACCGCCATCAGGATGTCCTGGCGGTCGCTCGAGTAATTGTTCTAAAAACTTAAGAAATCTATCAAAAATGTGACCATTTACAGCGTAAAAATGTTTAAGCGTTAAGGGTTCCGTTATTATTTGGAGTATTTCTGATGGAACAGAATCTGATCTGTGTTCATGACCAAGGTATATAAAATCCCAATTTACGTGATCAAGCACTTGTAATGCCTCTGTAGCAAAGCTATTTATACCAGATATAAATGTAATATCGTCTTCCATGATGAGGATATTAGCAAGGTTATCGTGCTTTGCTTTTTTTATGACATTCATATGGCTTAAAAAACAACCTTTTACTCCTGAACTTGGAAATCCAGCAGCTATTTCAGGCCGAATTGCTGTAAAAAAATCCGCCTTTTTAGTTTCAATTTGCCATCCGGCCCGTTTAAACTCTTCTCTGGTTTCAGCCCTTCTGTCCGCTCGTTCAGGAAGATTGATAATTGCAGTTCTATCGAAGTAATCAATAATAGTCATGATTATTTTTGTCTTGAATTGCGTCTCAAAAAAATGAACATAGGGATGTAACCCTTTGGGATGGTATATAAATTTACATTCTCGATCTTTTTAAGGCATTTTTCGTCTTGCGAACTCCGGAGGCAAATGGTCTCAGAAATGCCCATTTATCCCATATGGAAGGCGGAAGTAAATCTGTACGGGAACTTCTTTGATAAGCAAGACTTGGAACAATAAGAAAGGTATTGATATCACGATTTTGCATACGGAACGTTGATATTGCACCGTCATAGTGCATAGGGCCTCCGTCAGGATGGCCAGGTGGTCGCTTAAGTACCTGTTCTAAAAAGTCAAGAAACCTGTCAAAAATAGTGCCATTTACAGCATAAAAGTGTGTCAGTGGTAGTGGTTCAGTTAATAATGCAAGCCGTCCTCCTGACGTTATAGGTGAAGCGTATTCATGACCCAGATATAAAAATCCCCAATCAGTTCCCTCAAGTTCTTGTAATGCCTCATTAGCAAAGCTATTGATATCAGATATAAATGCAATATCATCTTCCATTATGAGGATATTAGCAATGTTATCCTGCTTAGCTTTTTTAATGGCGCTCATATGGCTTAAAAAACAACCTCTTGCACCTGCGCTTGGAAATCCGTCAGGTTTATCAGGTCGGATAGCAGGAAGAAAATTAACTTTTATATTTTCTATAGGCCATCCTATTCGCTTGAATTCATCTCTGGTTTCAGCTCTTCTATCCGCTCGTTCTGGAAGATTGATAATGGCGGTTCTGTCGAAGTAATCAATGATGGTCATGATAATGCATTACAAGTTCTAAGGATAGAATTGGGTAAATTACTCTTATTATAAGAAAACCATTTAACTTCTGAAGTTGTAACTCACCTATTTTGTTTACCTGTTGATTCACGTTCTGTTTTAACCCATGCAGTGCTCTTTTTTTTCAGTATCATTGCCACATAAAGAGGGATTTTCCACAGAATATAAAGCGGCGCTGCTGCAAGGTAGAGCCATGTCGAAAGAGGTGCATGCCGTTGAATTTGCCCTGATATAACGTAGAATACAAGAATAAGCCAGAATGATGCCGCAAGGGTAAGCCACGCACTATGCAGGAGCAGTAGAGCTCCTGTCGACGCTATAGTGAAGAGCATCACCAGCAGCGAGAGCGGGGGGGTTGCAAGTTCGGCAAGAGCATAGAGATAGCGGGTATTACCTGTTTTAGCAAATAATTTGAGGAGTGGTAATGTCATCTTTTTTACGAGCATAAAACGACCGCCTTCCCAGCGGTTTCTCTGACTTGTGGCGCTTTTCCCGGAGGTTACCATTTCGCTGCGGATAACCGCATCAGGATTATAGTTCACAGAGATGCCATCCTCAAGGAGGCGAAGAGTGAACTCCATATCCTCTACCACTGAGTGGCAGGGCCAACCATAGCGCTTGAGAAGCTCGGTTTTGAAGGCCATGCCGTTGCCTTTAAGCACTGCAGTTCCTGATAGCTTTATTGAACCGGCCATACGCAAATGGCAGAATATGTTAAAGGCTGCATCGCTTAGTGCTGGTCGCCAGCCGGCATTTGGGTTACTGACACTGTTAAATGCCTGAACGGCCCTAATATTTGGATCGCTGAGGGATGAACTGATTTCGCAAAGGTAGCTTTTGTCGGGGGAGACATCAGCGTCAATAATGGTGATGATATCGGTATGACGATAGATTTCAAGATGGTTTTTCAAAAACCAGTCGAGCGCCTGCCCTTTGCCTCTGTTGACGCTGTCAAAACGTTCAAAAACGAGAGCACCAGCCTTGCGGGCTTTTTCAGCGGTTTTATCTGTACAATTGTCGGCAATAACATAGACTTTATAGCTGTTGGCAGGATAGTCACATGCAAGGACACCCTCAAGGGTATGGACAATGCCTTCTTCTTCATTATGAGCTGATATAAGTACTCCGATATTAAGAAACTTGTTTTTTGTAGTGATTTCTTTTCGGAAAAAGTAGGCTCCAATTGTACAGAGGAGCAGATACCCTGCAGGCAAGGCCAGCATGATGAGCAGGCTTTTCACAATGATTTCAAAAATGATCATAATGATTGGCATTCCTCATGGAAAAGATTGACCATCTGCTGGTTGTTAATGTGCTGGTTGTAAAGTGAAATCACTTTTTCCCGTCCAGCCTGCCCGTATTTACGTCGCAATACTGCGTCGACAAGCAGTTTTCGTATCTGATTGGCAAGATCCTCAGCATCTCCGGGAGTAGCAAGCAGTCCGTCATGTTCGTGATCAATCAATTCTGGGATTCCTGTTATTCTTGTTGATATAACAGGAATCTCTTTGGCCATTGCTTCCATAAGCACAACAGGTACCCCTTCAGCAAAACTTGCCAGTACAAAAATATCTGCTTTGTCATAATAGTCACGGACGGTATTCTGCCCAAGTACCCCAGTGAACGTAACAATATCGTTCAGGTCATTAATTGATGCAAACTGTTCAAGCGACTTACCGTCAGGCCCTTCACCAATGATAGTGACCTGAAATCGAAGGCCCTCATGCTTAAGAAACCGACAGGCTTCAAGCAGGGTATGCTGCCCTTTAGCAGGAACCAGCCTGCCAACGCAAAGGATATTTGGTAAGGCATTGTGGGGTTCTTTTCTTATGGAGTAAAGGTCGGGATTGACCCCGCAGCGGACGATGTGCAGTTTGTTCCAGGCTTCTGTTTTGCTTATACGCATGATCTGGCTCTGGCAGTAGTGGCTGATGCAGCGGACAAAGGCAGCTTCCCTTACTTTTTCCTCAAGCATGGCAGAGTCCACACGATAAAATATATCAGGCCCGTGTACAGAGATGCTGTAGCTTATTCCCCCATAAATTTTCATGAGCATAGCCACAATGGCGGTAGGGTTTGCGAAGTGCTCGTGGATATGGGTAATACCAAGGCGGTGCAACCATTGTAAGAGAATACCAGCTTCTGCAAAGTAGGCAATTGCTTTAACCGGGCTTTTTGGTCCTGTTGTCAACAGTTTAAGCGCTCCGGCTGCCATACGCAGGTAGCCAGTCGGGTTTTTATACATACAGTGCCAATGTGCGCCTATAATCGATGGTATTGGTTGTGAGAGTACCATCAGGGTTGTTTCTGCCTCCATCTGTTCTGCAGTGGTCATCACCGTGAGGTTAGAAGGCTTGTGAATCGATGCGGTATGGACATTCATTCCCGCTTTACGGAGTGACTCAATTTCCCTGTAAATAAAAGTATGGGAAATTGCCGGATACTCACTGCAGAGATAAGCTATAGATTTTGATGTCATGAGCCGGGGGTTGAAAGGCCTGTTTTAAGAGTGCTTCGCTTGTTTTTCAGGGGTTTGTTGAATAATCGGCCAATGAAAAAGCGGATTATTCCGAACAGTTGAGGTATAACCACGAAAGCACAGTGCCATGCGTATTTCTTTGCTTCTGTTTTGTTCAGGTTGTTTTCACGCATGAATTTCTCAATTTTAAAGAGCCGTGGTGAAAGCAGCATGGTACTTCCTGCTATGATACTCAACACAGAACAGGCAATTCCGAGGTAATTCTGCTGAAGGATGAGCAGAAATATTCCTGCAACCAAAAATATGAAAAATCCTCCTCCTTTAAGCATAATCCTGCGCAGATCAGCTTTCCAGAAATTGCTTCCAGTACCGGCAACCCTGCTTTGAACCGCAGCAAAACCATATCCTGAACGGAAAGAGCGTTTCAAGTACTGGCTTGTTTTAAGCATAGCCAGGTCATGGCTGGTCATGAGCGCGTCAAGCATGAGAATTTTCCAGCCATTCTGGCTTATGCGCCAGCTCAGTTCAGGATCTTCTCCTCCCACAAGCTCTTCATCATAGCCGTCGGTTTCTTCCAGTGCAGCTCGCCGGATCAGAACATCACCGCCAAAGCTGTCGCACTCGCCGGGTGTAGTGTTCCACTCCATATCGCCGATCCAGTTAAAAAAGGAACGTTCCGGATGCAGTTCCCTTCTATAGCCTCTGACTGCTCCGACGGCAGGGTTTTTCAGTGCGTTTACTGCGGCAATCATCCACTCTTGGTCAAGGATAGTATCCGAATCGAGAAACTGGACATAAGTTGATCGGCCTGCTTTCCAGCCAGCATTTCTTCCAAGGCCAGGCGTAGGATATTCAGGGTTTAGTTTGATAACATTAACCTGACTGAAGCTATGGGCAATAGCAATGCTCCGGTCTGTTGAGCCACCATCAGAATAGATAATATGGATTTTTTGTTCAGGGTAGCTTCCTGAAAGGATTGATCTGATACAGCGCTCAAGTGTTTTTTCGCAGTTGACGCCGATTACGATATAATCAATTTCCGGCAGCTCTGTTTGTTTTGTAATGTCAGATAGTTCCTCTTTCATCCACAGGTTGAGCTATTGTTTTTCGTGAGTAATAAATTTTTCATTCAGTTTTGTTAATTATTTTTATTCATGAGAGAAGTGACATTTGAGACGCACAATAAAGCCTGTTGCAATTCCAGCTAGAACTCCAATATTGTTAGCAAGAACATTGATGGCACTGAAGTTTTCCTCGGTCACAAATGTGTGCATAGTTTCAAAAAGGTAGCCGATCGGCGTCATAGCCAAAGAGAGCAGAAAAGCGTTTTTTCGGCTTTTGAACAGAATCATTGGAATAAATGAGAGCACGCTGTAAAGTATCAGGTGCAGCAAGGTATCAATCATGAAAAAATGGTGAACAATTGTTGACAGAGGCATGAAACTTCCTATAAAGAGCAGAACAAGTAACAGTATCCAGTAGATCAGGAGTGACCGGTTAGTATTCCATTCTGGTTTTAGAAGATTGACTGTTTGAAACATGTTTAGCATGCAAGTAAAGGCTATAAATTTTTTTATCAGATAAATCGCGATGGTTTTATACATGGTGATGGTATAAAACGGGTCCCATGTATTTTCCGCATTGTTTCCGCTTCAAGCAGGTCAGTATCACTATTGCCAGAAACTACCTTTGATGAATTGAGAAGCATACCGATCAGGGAGCCGTTACAAAGCATGTAAACAGGTATAATCATGGCATTCAGCAAATTGTCGATCATAAAAATACCGAGAAAGACTGCCATAACAGCAGAGTTACCCCATGTTTTTGTTTTCCACAACTCTGGTTTAACTCGCAATAAAAAGAGAATAAGTGGCCATTGAATGGCGATAATCATGACGACAAGTCCGTATATACCGTTTACACCAAAGGTGATGATCCATAATCCGTCAGTAATGCTGATATCTTTGCCTTCTTCATCGTAAACTCTTGAGCGGCCATATCCACCCCACCCGAAAAAAGTACCTTGCAATGCTTTTTGTACCAGAATTGTTTCATTGTCAAATCGGAACTGCAGCGATCCCGAGCGATCTGTACTGTATTTTTCAGATATCGCGTTAGTAAGATTACGCCCATCCCAGATGCCTGTTGTTCTAGTGTAAATATAGAGATATGGAACAATAAGAAGGATTAGAACCAGAATGGTCGTTTTTGTTTTATTTGAAATAAAAACAACGAGGAGAGCGATGATAAGTAGAGAAATAGCTCCCATCGAACGCATCATGATGTTGGTGAAGAGGAGCAATAAAAGAAGATAGATCGATGGAATATGCATGATTATTTTTGGCAAAAGTCCAGTGAAAAACATCCAGATTCCCAGGAATAGACCGAGTGCCATCCACATTGCAGTCATGAGCCCATGTTCCATATAGACCATTGGTCTGAATCCACCCCCTTGTCTGAGTGTTTGAATGAAGTCGCTTTGATGAAAACCGTAAGTAAGTCGGTGTATCTGCGGGCTCATGATTAATTCGTACCAGCAGAACGGGATATAAACGAGTGTTCCGATAAAAATGATATAAGCAAGAATTTTCACGCTCTTTTCATCGCTGAAATAAATTCTTGCGATGTAGTAGGGCATTCCCCATCGTTCGCTTTGGGACAAAACAGATGCAAGGCCGTCATATGGACCGAGGCCATTGGCAATCGATGAAAAAAAAGGGACAGTGCACCACAGAAGCATAGGGATATCAGCAATATTGAACTGGAATGTCGACAGTCTTTCCTTGTCAAAGTGATAAGCACTTCCCAAAATACTGAGACATATAACTGCTGTTTTTGTGTTATGGAGGAGGAAAATGTCATAATTAGCAACAGGAAGAAACATCCAGCCAAAAACAAAGGCTCTTGCTATAGCCTGACGAGGGTCAAGCGCTTTAAAGAGACGCATGACTATAAGAGGAAAAACCAAGAAAGCGATTGGTACTAAGATATTTCCGGGAGCGCCACCCATTGTTACCAGTCCTTTTTTTTGTTTATCATCCTTTCTCTTATCTCACGACAGCTGGTATACCTACCGCAGTTGCATTTGAGGGGATATCAGTTACGACGACTGCATTTGCTCCTATCCGTGCATGGGCTCCAATATGGATGCCACCAAGAACTTTTGCTCCGGCACCAATATCGACGTGCCCCTCGATCACCGGAAGGCCGGGTTTGGTGCCTGCACCAATGGTAACCTGCTGAAAAATAAGGCAGTTTGGGCCTATTTGAGCATCAGGATGGATGACAATGCCGTTTGGATGGGGTATCAGAAGACCACCACCGATTTTTGAGTTCAGCGGAATATCAGCACCGCTTATGGCGCTCCAGAACCGATAATTAAGTACTGCAATTGGTTTCCTCACTCCTGATAGAAATCCTCCATTTTTAGCCAGAAGCTGATAACGCCGTATCGCAGCAAGCAGTTTTTTTCCTGGTTCGTACCCCCCTGATGCTGGGGTTTCCCTTTTCCAGTCAGCTTTTGTTGATGATATCATAGTAGTGATGTTTTATCCCAAAGGTCTGGATAGCAATGTTCGAGTATAGCTACCCTTTGCATAGCAACACCGTTCATCATTCTTTTTTTTGAGAAGTATTGAAAATTGTTTTCATTTTAAGCATGAGTTCATTCACTGCAGGAATATTCTGAATAAATTCTTCAATCTTTTTAGTGTTGATTTTATCAAGAATTTCTGGTTGTTTTTCAAGGAGTTTGTCTATGCTCATGCTGCGTTTGAAACCACCCCAATTAAGAAGAGGTGCAATTGCCGGAACTTTGAGGTCTACAAGAAGTTCAGCTGCTTTTCTCAAGTCATTGAAGTGAGTGCTTTCGCCGACGGATATCAGAACGATGATGTCGGAAAAAAGAGCAAGGTGTTCGGTAAGGTCGCTTTGTAGAACTGGGGCGCAGTCAATGCATATATAGTCATACTCTTTTCTGGCTGATTCAAAAAGTTCCTTGATTCGATGTTGAGAGATGTTTCCGACCATGGTGTTTCCGGTATGCATAATCTTGAAATTGTACATTGAGCTGTTGACGATGAAGCTTTCCCATGGCTCTGTTGAGTTAAGAAAGTCAGAGAACCCGTTAGGTTCCGATAGACCGGTAATTTTGCAGAAAGCAGGGTGAGCAATGTTCCCTTCAATCAGAAGCACCTTCGGTGAAAGAGCTGCCAGTGCCTGTGCAGTGTTCAATGCAATCGAGGTGCATCCTGATTCGTTGTCGACACCTGTAAAGAGTATAGTTGCTGCATTGAATTCAGTTTTTTCAAGGCTCAACTTGACAGCAAAACTTTTAATGGCTTTCGACGCATCATTGTCTACAGCTAAAGAAATCAGTTGATGAAATGGAATGTTATCTGTTGATTTTGGAACAATACATGCCGGAGAATAACCAAGTGCTTGTTGAATATCTTTAGGACGACGTATACGGTTGTCGAAGTAGTCATAAGCAAAAAATACAGCTCCCACAGTCCCGAATGAGAGGCTGAAAAAGATCATAAAAAGTTTATTAACGTTTGATCCTTCCGCATGATCGGGTTTACGGGCAGCAGATTCAATTGAGAGGTGAAGTGGAGCTTTCCCTTCAACTTCAAGCTCTTGAATCCTTGTATCAATATGGTCAAGCAGTTCTCTCTTATGTTTCAGTTCCGCTTCAAGTGATTCGCCAAGATGAAGCCCAACAGAAGTTTTTATTGCATCTGTGTTGCTTTTTGTTAGTTCTTCTCTGACTTTGTCTTCAACGGTCTTAGTCCTTTCAAAGTCATTTTTTGCTGTGATCAAATCCTTATTCAGTCCGAAGTCACGTATTCCATACAGGATTTTATGGGCAGTTTTATTGAGTTCATTCTTTTGTTTTTTTTCATAGTCACGCATTGCATTCATTCTCTCTTCTATATATATCCGGTCCGGATTGTTTTTTGTCAATCCATCCGTGGAACTTCTCATCTGTTGCTGTTGCTGATAAGTCCATGAACTGGTAGCACTAAGAGAAATGTCTTTCATAACCATGTCTTCAACCATGGGTTCAAGGGAAAGACTTTTTATCTGGGTGTTTAATTTTTCTTTTTCATCTAATTGAGTTTTAGCAGTTATTTCATCACCCAGTGATTTTATATAAAGAAGTTGCAATTGTTCAGTTTTCTTTCCAGCAAGGTTATAATTTTCAGAAAAAGTGGCGGTATTAATATCTTTTGTGAGAATAATCAGTTTATTTTCGATTGTGCCGATCTCAGTTGTTAACTCTTTTTGTTTATTTCTTAGAAAAACCAGTCGCTCATTGTCCTGTATTTCGGAGTTTTTGCGAACTTTTTCAAGAAACACCTCCATGAAATTGTTGACAAGCGGAGCAAGACCTTGTTTTTTGGAACTTGATGCAGTTATTTCAATAAGATGTGTTCCGATCAAAGGGTTGGTTTTGATGATAGAAGAGAGCATTGTTGCGCAATTATCTGTAGGCATCCCTTTTGGAAATAATAATGCCTTTTCGTCAGGCGTCAGCTTTTCAACTGTTTTTTTTAGGACATCAAAAGACATCATTCGTTGTGCCTGTGTGCGGGCATAGTCCTGATAGTAGTTGATGATTTGTGGGTCATCGCTTGGTGTGATTAGCGAAGGCATAACCGGGTCAACCCGAATGATAGCTTTAACTTCGTAGTTCGGTTTGCTTATCAAAAGAACAATGGGGACGGTTATGGTGAAAAGAAAAGAACCGATTACAAGAATAAACAGTCCATACCGTTTAGAAAAACCTAAAAAATCGATGGGTTTCGAATTTTTCCCGTAAGGGAGTGGCTCCCGAATTGTATTTTCATTAATCATATAAGCGCTCAACTAAAAGTCATTCCGTAATTTATTTCGAAACTATTGAATATTTGGTCGACATTTTCTTCATAGATTGTTGTATTTCTCGTCTTGAATTCCATTAATTCATACTTCATCTTATGCCAAAACTTTTCAATTCGATTGAGTTTTTGGCTGTAGACTGGCAAGAAATAGAGCTTCAGTCCTTTCAGTATTGGTCGAACTAATTTCGCTTTATAATTCAGGTGTTTCCCGAGGTTGGAGTTAATCATATGGCATTTGCCCACAGGTGTCCAAGCACTGAGTTTTGGCGGGGCCAATGAAAAACCAGCTTCATCCATAGAGGCTAAGGTGATTTCGCTACGGTCAGCTTGCGCTACCATCTCTTCGATTTCTGACAGTGATTTTCAATAAGCGTCTTCATTTCGTTCTTTTTAAACCGTTGAGCGTACACTTCCAAACAAATTTCAGATTTTTTACTGAATGCGCATATTTCTAATACTCACCTCTACATAGCACTTGCCCTTCACTTAGCCACTAATGATGGAGCTGTCATCCCACCCATTATTGTAATACAACAGCGTTTGAGAGCCCGATAACGTGCTCGCCAATCCCTCTCTTTTGCCACAATCTCAAGCAGCTTTGCACGATCGTCGGTAGATAATTCTAAGAACCATAACATTATGATTTATCTATGATTCTGTTTAGTGTCTAGTTTTAATTTACGGAATCATTTCCTGTGAAACGCTTATAAATTTTTCTTAAAAACTGAATAAACTACGATAGAAGAACTTTTTTGATTTTTTCTGAAAGCCTTAAAATATCATTTCGTTCACGTTCTTTTGAATATAAATCAGCTAATTTTTGAATTTCATTTTTATCAAATATAAATCCATTGTTTGTGTCGTATTTATGTATTTCTGATATTATCTCATTTACAAAGCATTTGATATCGCCCATCATAATCTCTGAAAATATTGGCGGTTTCCAATATTCTTTTCCTCCTTCACCAGTATATCCAATTACTTTATTTCCAGTTAATGCCGCCTCAATCGGAGGGAGTTGGCAGCCTTCAAATTCACTGAATGATAAGAATATTTTCGACATTTGGATTGTTTTAATAACTTCATTTTCAGTCATGTTAATAATTGGAATTATTTTCCAGTTTTCGGGTAGGTGCTTTTCTAGAAAAAAAATAACTAATTTCGAATGTTTTGGAATTTTTCGCGGCATATAAGTAATTACATTATTTTTCTTTTGATTAGGTTTGAATTTATTTGGGTCAACGAAATAATGCACGCGCATTATTTTTGATGCAATTGCAGGGAATGCTAATTTGCAGCAATCAGTTGTATCATCAGATATGGTTAAAATTATTTCTGCGTTATGATATGCAAAAAAAGTAGATGTGTTGTTATTAGTACTTGCAATTAAATAGCCGTTTTGAACAAAAATACCATATTTTAAGCCAAGTAATTTGCATTGTGGAGCATATTTTTCGGCCCAAACCTCAGGTATAATGAGAAATTCTTTCTTGATGTTGAAATTTAAATTTCGTTTAATTTTTGCGGAATGTTCAAACCAATTACATATAAAATTTATATTATCAGGATGTAATACTTGTGACTGAAACTTTGGTGAAAGAAGATTATTGATTTCTTCTGATTGTTGATATATTATTTTTACGCCACCACTTATGCCGTGTCGTTTTCGGTCAGACAAGGGAGATAAATAAGTAATTATTATTTCGTCAGGAAATGAATTATCTATGCCAAATCGTTTCGGTGAATTAATATATTTTTCATAAGTAGTAATTATTTTCTTTATTACTTGTTTTAATTTTGTCATAATATATTCAATTGTTATTGGATAAATATGGTTTGGTGAATAAATCTTTGTCTATAATAAACGTGTCAGTTAAAAAGATGGTTTTAAAAAAAGGCGATAGACAATAACATAGTTGTTTAAGATCCTGTTAATTTGAATATGATTAATATCTATCAACTTCAAGTTAAACTATATGCTTATTTCGTCTCTCACTTCGACCTATCTTTGAAGAGTAGTGTGGACTTAGCTTTATGCGTGTTTCTTAAGAATAAATGCTGTGGCTCAATAGAACATAATTACTTTATCATATACTTGAGAAGCCGAATTGATTTATTAAAGAACATCATTTGGAGTCCCGTATGTTTTGATTTGGCCGTTTTCAAGTTGATAAAGTCGGTCACAGTGTTCAATAGTGCTGAGCCGGTGAGCAACAATAATAATGGTTTTGGATCCATGCAGTTCCCGTACCGCTTCCATAACACCTACTTCGGTCGCAGTATCCAGTGCACTTGTAGCCTCGTCAAGCACAAGCACCGACGGATCGTGATAGAGAGCTCGCGCAATCCCGATTCTCTGACGTTGACCGCCGGATAGTCTGACTCCTCTCTCTCCAACAATAGTGTTAAGACCTTCTGGAAGACTTTGGATGAAATCATCAAGATGCGCTGCTCGAATTGCCTTTAAAACAGATTCTTGGTTAATCTGTTCGCTGGAGAGTCCAAAGGCTATATTTCGAAGCAATGTATCATCTGTTAGATAAATTGATTGGGGTACATACCCGATTTGATTCTGCCAAAACCGAAGATTTTTCTGAATATCTTTCCCGTCGACAGATACTACACCATGATCTGGAGGTAACAGGCCTAGCAGTATATCAACTAATGTACTTTTTCCTGCGCCACTGGTACCAATAAAACCCACAGATTCTCCGCATTGTATGCTAAGTGAGATATCTTTAAGTGATGGTAGATCTGCACTAGGATAGGTATAGGTAATGTGCTGTAACTCAAGGGATTTATGAAAGGTTGATTGTGTTGATTTATTTTCTTGCTCTTCCGGAGCAGGAAGGATCAGGTCCTTTTGAAGAACATCAATAACTGGAAGACAGTATTTTAGCGATTGCATCACGTTCAACAAGCGGCTGATTGAGGGCATTAAACGAAATGTTACAACAGCAAAAAGCCCAAGTTTTGGTATGATGGTTTCGAGCGCCCCTCCCTGAGCAAGCATAACAAGTACAAGAGCAACAAGGCCACAAACAGCTAGCAGTTCAAGCCATATGCGAGGAAGTTGTTGAACAGTATTGTTTAATTGATTAACCCTTGCACTCTCTTTATTATGAATGCTGTATTGGTTTAAAAAATCGCTTTCCCGGCCAAGAAGTTTAACATCTTTCGCTCCCCCAAGACCTTGCTGTAAATGCTGAATACGCAATCCTTCGTGATACTGTCGGTCTTTACCCCAGCGCGTAATCCGTCCTTCTGTAAAGCGAAAGAAACTAAAGCTTGTGAGGCCAAGCACGCATACAATAGAGATTGTTCCGATTGGTTCAGCGATAAGCAGCATAAGACACATGCCTACCACAATTAATGATTCTGAAAACAACTGCATGATGGGAGTTAACACGCTTCCGGTAAAAATCGACACTTCATTGGTAACATTACGGATTAACTGTGCTGAGTTGCGTTGTAAATGAAACGCATAGGGCTGACGGAGGTAAATTGTAAACAATCGCAATGAGAGTCTTGCTCCGATGCCAGAAGTAAAGCGGTTTTGGCGCCAGGTAAGAAATACCAAAAAACCAGCCTTTATAAAATAGACGCAGAGCGTTACAAGTAGCCCTCCAATTATTAAGCTGTGCTGATTTGGATTACCTAAGAAATTCAGTATTGGTATTAGTATCGGATATTTTGCAGTAATATTTTTTTGTGTAAAAAGAGAGAGGGCTGGTATCACAAGACCGACTCCAAGCGTTTCGAGCCCGACACCAATAAGCATTAAAAAGAAAAGAATAACAGAACTCTGATGTTCTTCCGGCAACAGGAGAGACCAGATTTTTTTAATGTTTGAAAGGGGGAGTATTTTTTTCATTGTAAGTTGATAGGTCGCATATTGATGTACGCTCTTTTGACAATCTCTAAATACGATATTACTTGGTGATGATATTGGGGGCTACGACCGTAGTTCCCTTACCCCAGATTTGCTGCTCGATGCTTGTGCCGATTGAAAGAACATTAAGAGTTGGGAGTATCTTTTCGAGTGCATAGTTGAATTTTGCCATACCACTTGGACTGATATAGACGATATCATTTGACATAAGCGCAAAGTTTTGGTTGAAGTCACCGTGTTCAAGCAGGTTTCTCAGATCGACCTTGATAATATCGCCTTTGAGACTCTGTTGCCTGATCACGAATACCTTTTCAGGATTAGCCTGTTTGTTCATTCCTCCTGCCAGCATGATAGCTTTAAGGACATTCATTCCGCCTCTCATCTGAATGGCACCGGGTGTGACCACTTCTCCCAAGACATAAACCAGTTCATCAGTAGCTTCAGGAATATAGATAACATCATTGTTTCTGATTGGAGAGTTCAAAGCCATATTGCCGTTTTTGAGTAAATCCTGTAAGTCGATCCAGATGACGGTGTCATTACCCCTTATAATCGCGCATTTGGTTAGAGCGTTCTCTTTTCCTTGATCAGGGAGGCCGCCGGCAAGAGCAAGTGCTTCCAGAAGTGTTCCTTTACCCGGAAAATTGACGACACCCGGTTTGCTTACACGTCCAAGAATAAAAGCCTTATTGTTGTGAAACTCGTGTACCCTTACAGTAACTTCAGGTTTTATATAGAGGGCTTCAAGTTTTGTTGTTATCAGATTCTGTATCTCTTCTGGAGTATGGTTCATGACGTTAAGACTTCCGATTCTCGGAATTGCTATGAATCCGTCAGGTGATACGACAATGTTTTCCAGTGAAAGTTCCGGCCTGTGCCATACCTGAATACTTACAAAATCTCCAGGTCCAAGTCGGTACTGGTAGTTGTCATGAGGGGATATTGCATCAATTTTCTGGGGAGTTGCAAATTCCTGCGTTTTTGTTGGTAGCTCCACCTTAAAATCTTTTTCTGGTGTTGTGGGGACTCGCGAAGAATTTGGAGAAATGCTGCTGCAGGCTGTCAGCAAAACAAAAAAAGAGGCAATTAAAAACATTGCCGTGGTTTTAACCACGCGGTCATATTGAAAAATCGGATTATAGGTGATGTATTCAGTAACTCTGTACATGGTATCCGGTACGTTGATTAAGCAGATTTTTTGGTGATGATTTTAGCAGGAATCCCAATAGCAATGGAATTATCTGGTACTGATGCAATAACTACCGCATTTGCACCGATATCAACATTATTTCCTATAGTGATATTGCCAAGAATTTTTGCTCCAGCTCCGATACTGATATTATTCCCTAAACAAGGAGCAGTTTTTTCTGAAATATTTTTCAATCCAATGGTGACTCCGTTACGGATAATACAGTTATCACCGAAACTCGCATATCCGCTGATGATGATATCCCCGAAATGGTCAATTCTGAAATTTCTGCCTACAGGAACTTCACAAGGGAGTTCGATGCCTGTGAGTATCTGCACAATCTTATAGAGCAACTTATAACAAAGAGAAAATGGTTTACGAACTATACTGTTCCTTATAGTGTATCGCCACCTTCCGAAACGATAGACAAGCATGGCCCAGAATCCCTGGCTGCTCCATTTACCTTCATAGGTCGCAAGATCATCTCTTATATTTTGAAACAGATTCATGATGCTTTACCATGGGATAGGGGGTGAAAAGCTACCGAATTTTGTGTCCTGAAGTGAAGCCACTATTTGTTTGATGATCGAAACAGCTGCTGAACGTTTATTTCCAGCATCACCAAATGGGAAGAGAAGGTTTTTTGTGAATCGAGCCGCATACCAGAGTAATTCAACTCCAGCACTGGAAAGTAGCCCGGCAACCCCCTTGTTTTTACGGTAATAAAGCCATTCGCTGCGCATCCTGAAGATAAGCACTTGTGCAGCTTTATTGTCAAATGATTTGTCTTTTCTTGTTTTGCTGCTGGCGCCACCGATGTGCGTAACTTCAGCATCAGGAATGAAATAGATTTTCCATCCAGCCTTTTTTGCTCTCATGCAGAGATCGGTCTCTTCGTAATAGATATAAAACCGTTCATCAAAAACGCCTATCTCGTCAAGCATCTTTTTGCGAACGATGGTGAAGGTGCCCGGCACCCAGTCCACTTCCAGAGGTTTGGTATAAGCAAAACCACCAAATTCATAATAATTTAAAAGTCGGGACTGCGGAAATTTTCCACGTAATCCCGAAAGAGCCAGAAATTTAGAAAGAGCTGACGGAAAGCGTCTTGCTGATGGTTCAATAGTACCAGCAGGCGAAATGATTTTACCTCCGCAAAGTCCGCATTTCGGTGTCGAGTCCATGAATTTGATGCAGTTCTGAATGGATAACGGCCTGATATAGGCGTCTGGATTGAGGAGGATGATATAGTTTCCTCTGGCAAGCGGGAAAGCCTGGTTGTTTGCTGCGGCAAACCCGAGATTCTGATTGTTTGCAATCAGAAGAACGGAAGGGAAGTCGTTTTTTACCATATCGGCAGAACCATCATGGGAATTGTTGTCCACGACAAAAACCTCCATTACAACTCCACGACTGTGTTCAAACAAAGCCTCAAGACAGTTGCGAAGAATATCACGTGTGTTGTAGCTTACAATGACAACAGATATCATAAGGTTCCCGTGGAGGTTATTTAGGGTTTGCTGATAGTTTATTGTAAATGCGAACTACCGCTTCAGCTTTGGCACTCCAGGTAAACTCTTTCACCCGCTGAATAGCTTTGATTGACATAGTCTGGCGCAGCAATGGATTAGTGACTAATTTCTCTATACTCACCGTTAATTCCTGAACAACAAATTCCCTGGACTCTGGATTAATTCTAAAGCCTGTTTCTTCAGTAACATATTCGCCAATGCCGCCGTTATTAACAACAATGCATGGAAGCCCATTAGCCATAGCTTCTAAAACTACTGCGCCACCAAATTCACGGATAGAAGGGAAGCAGAAAATATCGGAATTGCTGTAGTATTGTAGCGTATCCTTCTGATCAACCCAACCTATAACAGTAATTATCTCTGTAAGATGCAGCTTCTCAACCTGTTGTTCCAGGGCTTTTCGTTCCGATCCATCCCCAACAATCGTCAGCAGAATTTTTTTCTGGATGGATGTTTGCAGTCTGCTTATTGCATCAATCAGCATATCCGTTCCTTTATAAGGCACCAACCGCCCGACAAAGAGAAGGTTGATCAATGAACTCTCTCTTGTTTTACTCGCGGAAACGCTCTCTTCTTTCTTCAAGAATGAACTTCCGATTCCGTTCTCATAAAATAACTCAATCTTTTCATTTTTAATATCAAAGAGCTCTTTAACCAGGTTCAGGGTATACGTAGAGCCGGCAAGAATGTAGTTAGCTTTTGTATAGGTTTCCCGATATCCGGGAATAATGAATCGACCGATTGATCGCAGAAAGTTGAAATCAGAGAACTCTTGTCGTGCAACTTTTTGAAAACCTTTTGGAAAAGGAACACCGCCATTTACCGGGCCGAGAATGAACGGCGTATGTTTGCATGCCTTTATTGCCTTTACAGGATAGCGAGGCATCATAGGTGTCATGGCGTGAACCAGATCGTACTTGCCTTGAAGGATAGAGTCTTTAAACTTGGTGTATACCTGACGATTGAACTCACCGTAAACGGGGTATGTCAGCGTATGGAATAATGGCCAGATGACTCTCTCATTCAGCTTGCTTAACTTTTCAGCAAAAGAATAGTATTTCTTTATAAAAGCGCTTTCAGAAATGTAGGTAATATCTCTGTCTGGGTGGGCTTTTTCCAGGGCAGGCCTGTTTCTTTCATGCGTAACAAGAGTCGTTTCAGCGAGTTGGCTGATATTTGCATAGAAGCAATAACCTACCAATGGGACTGAAGCCCACTCAGGATTACACTGCTCAATAATCAAGAGTACCTTTAACCTTTTATTCTTCATTATGTTATAGGCTCAGGTTCTGCGCTCTGTCAGTTTGTTTTGTCAAAGAAATCTGATTTATACCATTATCCCTTGTATAGGTCACACTATCCATAAGTTGACGAATCAGTAAAAGTCCGAATCCTCTTTCAGGATAATTAGTTATATCCACTGGTGTGGGGTCAGGGTTAAAAGGAGGGTTACTATCACTGATACTTGCCGTAAGCTTATTGTTATCCGAACTGAAACTTATTGTGATCATGTTATCCACTCCCGATGGATCAGCATAACGAACTGAGTTCGTAAAGGCTTCACTGACGGAAAGCTCAAAAGCATGGCAGAAATCTTCATCATTCCGTCTTGTATTGAGTGAGTCAGAAAATATCTCCGCCACTTTCAATGCCGTGAGCGAAGCAAGCCTGATGAAGCAGATCTCAGCAGGCAGAGTGATCAAGGCGTTCATAGGTGCACCTGTTTTTTTTCAGCGTGTAAAGTCGCAGCTTCAACATCGTCAAAAATATCAAACAGCTTGTATACCTGAGTGATTTCAAATACTTTCCTGACTTTGTTATTCAAGCAGGCCAATGTTACCTCTCCTCCCTTGCTTCTTTTCTCCCGTGCTATGCCTACAAGTGCACCAAGACCACTGCTATCGAGAAAATCAACCCTTGAAAAATCAATAACAATAGGGCTCGAAGCTGGCAATGCAGGTTTAAATGTTTTCAGTGTCGAAGCAGTCGAAGCATCAAGGGTGCCCTGAAGGGAAATGACAGAAATGCTGTTACAGATTTTTTCACTGATAATCATAGCGTTTTCGTTTCATGAATTCTATTAAAGAATGCCTTTATTGTCATGGAGATATCAAGAAAGGGATTGCCATGAACCGCAAAATATCGTTCAACTATGGCTGTATCGCCTCCGTTTACAGGCCAGTCTTCTGCTTCAGCGTAACTGAATACCCCAGCGTGATACCATGATTCAATTGTATTCAGATCCATACTGCCGGCAGGGCTTGCCACTATGGGCAAGCTGCCGATAAGCGCTAGCTTGCCGGCAAAAACACTGAAAAGCAGTGTAAAACGGTCAAGAGATATTGCTGCTGCAAGAATGCTCAAAACTCCCTTCCTTTCAATGGTAGTCGTTGTCAATGTTACGGGTTTCCTAGCGACAGACGTATAATAGCTGTTTTTACTTCGCTTCCATTTTCCCTGAAGGATCAGGATTGGCGAAAGAAGAAGAAAAGGGATAAGCTGCAGTGCGATAAGGAATAAAGCTGCAATGCTATGTATGAATGACTGAAACACTTTTTTCCCCGATCCTGTTTTTTTAATGCCGGCTAACAGATGAGGGTCATCCATCACAATAGAAATACTGCTTTCCGGATCAATCAGAATATTACCTGCAGCAATTCTGTTTTGAACCTCGAGGTGCTCGCCGATATAAGTATTTTCCAGAACGATACTGTCAGTGACCGTGCATTCCCTGTCAATAATGACATTGCTTCCTATAACAGCCCCTGGTCCCAGGATTGAGCCTTCAAAAATCTGGACATTATTGCCGATCATAACCGGCTTTCTTATTTCAGAACTTTTGCTGATAACAACATTTCTGCCGATATGGCAATACTCCTCATTGTTGTAACCTGGAAGCACATACGGAGATGAAGCGTAACTCAGAATTTCCATGGAGAGACGATAATACACATCAAGAGAGTCAAGCCCTGTAAGAGATAAAGGCACTCTATCTATGGTTTCATGCACAGCAGACTGAGTTCCTCTTAAGCGGAGGCTTCCATGGTTCGAGCCGAGAAACTCCCCGTCAGGTAAAGATGCCAAAAGTGTTTTATAATCGTGCTGCCTGTCGTATTGGATAAAAACATAACCGCTGACAATCAGCACTTTTTCCTCAACACAGTAACGCTGATTTTTTTCAATAATCATCTGAAGGTCGTCATTCTCCAGAATACTACCGTAGCTTATCGCAATACCCCAACGGTTCCCGTTTTCACAATATTGTTCCACATCGCCGAGTGAGCCATCGCTGACAAACCGGATAGCTGCGCTCCCGGCAAGAACAGAAAAGTCAATCAGAAACTCTGCAAAAGGCTTATTGCATATCGGAAGAAGCAACGGATGAATCCCGGGAAAAACAGGTCCGAGCCATTCATAATCCTTCTCTTTGACGATAATGAGCGTTTTCATGGAGCAGTGTTTAATTCCAGTCAGCTTTTTTCAGAATGATTGTATCGCACTGCCGGTATCCGGAAAAATTGAAAAAAGTTTATTCGCCTTTGTAAGTTCAAAAACCATAGAAACTTTTGGATTCAGACCTGCCAGTTTCAAATCGCCGTTTCGTTCAAGCGCTTTGCGCAGGCAGGCCACTATAGCTCCAAGTCCACTGCTGTCGATGATGTCAAGCTTGGTACAGTTAAAAATAAACAAGTTGGCTTGCTGCTGCCACTGGGCAAAAGATTTTAAAAGTTCACTGCTGTTAGCAGCATCCAGCCTTCCGCTTAATTCAACAAGACCAAGTGCTTTACCGGTTGACGCGTCTACATGAAAGGTCATAGTGTTCTTTTAATAAGCTCCTCTGCCTGTCAGAACGGCAGGAATGGTTTTTAAAAGCAGGATAACATCATTGAGAAAACTTGCACTTTGTATATACTGCATATCGAGTCGTACCTGATCCGTAAAGGGAATATCGCTTCTCCCGCTGACTTGCCACAGGCAGGTTATGCCGGGGATAATATGTAACCGCTTACGCTCTTCCAAAGTATACTCCGCAACTTCGGACGGCACAGGAGGTCTGGGCCCTACAAGGCTCATATCTCCCTTCAGGACATTGATAAGTTGAGGCAGTTCATCAATACTGAACTTGCGAATGATTTTCCCTACCTTTGTAATCCTCGGGTCTTGTTTCATTTTGAAAGTCACTCCGGCACCGGACTCATTGAATGCAGCAAGCTCTTTTTTGATGTTGTCTGCATTTATCACCATGGAGCGAAATTTATAAAACCTGAAATGTTTGCCATTCAGTCCGACACGTATTTGAACATAAAACACAGGTCCCGGGTTTTCGACCCAGATAGCAATAGCGGTCAAAATAAAAAGAGGAAGCAGTATAACGAGGGCAAGTAACGATACGGCCGAATCAAGCACTCTTTTTAAAAGGTAGGAAAGCATGATTGTGGTTTCCCAAGCCTTCACTTTAAGGCGCCGTCGGTATCGGAAGCGGGGATTGATTGAGCTGCTTATGGTCCTTATCAGCTCTTTTCGCACCGTTGGATCAAGTTCCATTGTGTTCCTTTTTACTGCTCTTTGTGAATCTTAAGAATTGAAAATCTCTTTTAATGCCAAAGGGAGAAACCGGCTGTCCTGCACAAGATAGCGCTTCCAGAGCCGCCCGGGTTCGCTGGCCAGTCGCCAAACCCATTCAAAACCTATACGCTGAATCAATAAAGGAGCACGTTTAATTGTCCCTGCAGCAAAATCGAACGAGGCACCAACGCATAGAATAGGACCTACCTTCAGACGATCAATATGTGCATCTGCCCATTTTTCCTGTTTAGGAGCCCCGACCCCTATAAAAAGAATATCAACACTCCGTGAGTTTATATCGTTTATGATCTGTTCGTTTTCATCGTTATCATGTTCGAAGCCGAAAGGAGGACACCATGTTCCCACTATGTTCAAGCCGGCAAATCGTTTACGCAATTCTACAGCAGCCTTATCTGCAATACCAGGGTTTCCACCAAGAAAATATAGATTCAGGCCTGTTCCGGCAGCTTGTTTACAGAGAGCTATAAGCAGGTCAGAGCCTGCCACCCTTTCGGGAAGCGGGTTCTTCTTGATTCGGCTGAGCCACACAATAGGCATGCCATCGGCATAACGAAAAAGAGCCTCCCCGTAGATTCTCCGCATATCAGAATCATCCTGAAGCATAACGATATGGTCAACATTGGGAGTAACGATTATTCCTTTCTGACCTTGCCTTGCAGCATCCAGAATCTGAGCTACAGCTGTAGACATTGTTGCCTGCTCAAAAGCAACACCAAGGAGTTCTGCTTTCATAAAGGCCTGCCCCCTGAATTATTCTTTTGTTTCGATATAGCCTATACGGATAACAATACAGGAGAGGTCGTCATCATAAGTATCTCTGCCTGAGAAGAGAGTTAAAGCCTCTTTAATTTTTTCTATTATCTCCTGTGATGGTAATGTATGGTGCTTTTCAATAATATCTAACAGTTGTTGATCGCCGAACATCGTCATGTCTGGCCGGGAGCACTCTGTGATTCCATCCGAAAAGAGCACAAGAATATCGTTTTCGCGGATGGAATAGGAGTTTGCATGATACTCCTGTTGTTCAATCAAGCCAATAGGCAGGTTATCCCCCTTGAGCATGGAGCAGGTTCCTCTTTCGGCATGAAAATGAATGACCGGCGGATGTCCGCAATCGACAATTGAAATAAGTCCGGCCTCAAGGTCAAGGCGCACAAAGAGTAGTGTAGCAAAAGTGCTAAGCCCTATAAGTTCATTAATACAGCGCTCATGTACTCCGGCAACGATGTCCTCCAGTGCGGGAAGTGCACTATGCGGGTATTTAGTTTGAGCAAGTACTTTCAGAAAGAGCGATTTTATACCGGCACCAACCAAAGCAGCCTGAATACCATGCCCCATTACATCGCCGATAAGGATGTCAGCGTGATGACTGTCAAAAATAATAAAATCAGCAAAATCACCGTCAAGATGGCCGGAAGGCACCATCATCCGGGCAATCGACACTCCCTCCAAACTATCAGGTACCGGGCTTTGAAGCATTTTTTTTTCAATCTCCGATTCAAACTCCCTTTGCATGACTTCAAAGCGCACCCTGCTCCTTTCCGCTTCAACCCTTGACGTGATATCCCGGGCTATGATAACAGTGTGCGGTATGTCATTAATCAGAACACATCCTTTAGAAATCTCAAGAGGAAGGGAACTGCCGTCTTTACTGATGCCTTCAATCTGGTGAACCATTTTCTCATCAATACCGGGGATATCTCCCGAAGATATCTGGCATATCCCCTGGATATCAAACGAGGCTGAGTCTGGCGAAATAAGGTCAACAAAATTCTGTTTGTCGTATTGCTCGCGACTGAATCCGAACATATTTTCCGCTGCACTGTTACGATAGATGATATATCCCGCATTATTCAGCATGAAAACAGCATCATGTGCAGCATCAGCCATTGAGCGAAGCTCCTGCTCGCTGCGCTGCAATTTTTTTGACATAACAAGGAGCTCATTATTTGCAGTGGTCAGTTCCTCATTTTTTATTGACAGTTCATTAAAAAGCTTTTCCCGTTCAGTTTTCAGACAATAGTAATCAATTGCATCGTTCAGAATTTCTTTGAAAGCTGGCGGGTCGACAGGTTTTGGAATAAAACGGAAGACTTCGCCGGTATTGATCGATTCAATAATAGGGTCGATATCCTGTGAACCGCTGAGTATAAGACGAAGTATCTCTGGATTTTGCTTTTTCACTGCACTGATCAGTTCAAGGCCGTTCATTTCCGGCATTCGAAGATCAGATACAACTATGGAGACATTATTTTGTCTGATAAGCTCAAGCGCTTCTATGCCGTTTTCAGCAAAGAGTTTATGGTAAGGCTCTTTACGGAGGAATCTGTTTATTGAACTGAGAATGAAGGATTCATCATCAACAAAGAGAATAGTAATCTCACTATAGTTTGCCATGGTTATTGTTCTTTATTGATCCTTAAGGGAATCGTGATCGTAAAAACGGTTCCCCCCTCTTCAGGACAATCAACGGTAAGTGTTCCGTGATGCTTATGCACAATAATGTCATAGGAGATGCTGAGCCCTAATCCTGTCCCGATTCCAGGTTTTTTGGTAGTAAAAAAAGGCTCGAAAATGTGTTTTTGAACTTCAAGCGGAATACCCGGTCCGTCATCAGCAATAGAGCAATAGACAGAAGTGTTATCTATCCATGTCGCAATTTTTATTTTTCCATTTGTTGCTCTTTTTTGCGATGCGATAGCGTGTGCGCCATTGATGATCAGGTTGAGAAAAACCTGATTCATCTGCTCTGGATTACAAGGTACGGGCGGTAAATCTTTAAGGTCGGTTTCAATATCAGCACAATACCGGTATTCGTTACGGGAAATGATAAGCGTGTCGCGAATTCCTTTGTTCATATCGAAAAGAACCTTCTCATCGATAGCGTGCTTATAAGAAAAGTTCCGCATGCTGTTGATAATGGTGGTAATTCTTTCAAACCCTCTTTGAGACTCGGCAAAAATTTGCGGAATATCAGCAAGCAAGGTATCAAGGTCAAGGTCGTGCTCTATTTTTTGTAACTCCTGAAGCTCACTGGAATACAAAGTGTTGGTATCAATTTTTTTTGTGAACGCTCGATACTCATTCATGATAGACAGAATGTCAGCGATGTTTCCCTGTTGAGTTACAAAATTGATCTTGATAAAATTAAGGGGATTATTGATTTCGTGTGCAATCCCTGCAGCAAGTTGACCGATTGATGCGAGCTTTTCCTGTTGGATAATTTGTTGCTGGCTTTTCGCAAGATCCTTGGTGCGCTCGTCAACCCTTTGTTCCAGTGTCCTGTTGAGTTGCTGCAACTGTTTTTCTGCCTCTTTGCGTTCACTGATGTCGAGTACAATACCCCGGATGCCCACAAGCGTTTCGTTTTCGATAATCCTTGAAGTGTACACAAGTACCGGGAACAAGGTCCCGTTTTTTTTTCTGCCGATGTATTCATGATTGTCAAATGGAACGTCCTCTAATCGGTTTTTCATATTTATCCGAGCTCTTTCGCGCTCTTCCGGTGCAAAGAGCATCATGGATTGAACACCGTTTTCAAAATCCTCTTTTGTATACCCGAACGTCTCAAGACCCATCCGGTTAGTGTAGGTAATCCGGCCATGAAGGTTCATTTCAAAAACGGTCTGCGGAAGCAGATTAGCCATATCATGAAACCTCATTTCGCTCAAAGCAAGCTCAGCTTGTTTCTTTTTTTGCTCAGTAATATCCTGCTTGATTCCTATGAAGTGAGAGATTTTGGTGTTGTTGCCACTGATTGGGCTGATAGTAGCCTGCTCAAAGAATAACTCACCGTTTTTCTTTTTATTTACGATTTCACCACTCCAGGTTTTTCCTGACGTAATTGTTTCCCAGAGATCTTTGTAAAACGACTTCGAATGTTTTCCGGATTTCAGTGTATTCATATTCCGGCCCAGTACCTCTTGTTGGCTATATCCTGAAATAGTGGTAAACGCCTCGTTGGTATACTGTATAACTCCACGAGTGTCAGTGATGATAATAGACAGAGGGTTTTGAGCGATAGCCGCCGAAAATAGTTTTAGGTTTTTGCGGAGCTCCGATTCAGCGAGGGCGTTTTTTACAGTGACGTTAAGCTTGTCTGGATTAACCGGTTTTAGTAAAAAGTCATAAGCTCCCATTTTCAGAGCCTTGACCGCCTCTTCAATATCAGCCGAACCCGAAATCATGATGACCGGGATATTCAAATGATGATCACGAAGGAACGAGAGAACTTCAAGACCGGTTTTTCCCGGCATATGGACATCGAGAAGCAGAAGATCTATCTGATGAGCGTTTATGATCTCTATACACCTGTTGCCATCAGCAGCCATCATGGTAGTATGGCCAGACTTCTTGACGATACTGGATACGAGGGTACGTATAGTCGTACTGTCATCAACCACAAGGATTGTGGCTTTTGCTTCGGATTCCTGCATGCGAGTTGGTTAAGGGTTACAGGAATATAACTATAATTTTCATTATAATTTTTTTTGCAGTATGCCCCTTATATGCATATCAAGAAACTAAATAGTGCGTTTTTCAGGCCAAACTGCTCTGATTGGCCTTTTCGACTTTGAAATTCCGTGTGTGTTTGTGATGGATGAAGAAGTTGCGAAACAACGCGTATACTCCTCAGGTTTGCTCGAAAGGATTGTCCGGAAAATTCCGGGAAGGAGGGGCCTCAGGGTTGTATAATCTGCAAATCATGCATTCTTTGTATCACTGGAGCTTGATGGGCAGTGAAAGCGTGAAAATAGTTCCTCCCCTTACCGGGCACTCACAGGAGAGCGTCCCGTCATGTTTGTGCACAATGATGTCATAAGAAATACTTAACCCGAGCCCGGTGCCTTTCCCCGGTACCTTGGTTGTAAAAAAAGGTTCAAAAATATGTTCTTTGATCTCTTCAGGGACTCCCTCACCGTCATCGGATACAGAGCAGTAGACATGTTTCTTTGTTGCCCATGTTTTAATCGTGATGCTGCCCGGAGAGTTTCTGTTTTGTGCCTTGATAGCATGCACACTGTTAATGATCAGGTTCAGTAAGACCTGATTGATCTGCGATATATTGCCGTTTACCTGTGGGACATTTTCAAGCGTTGTTTCAATAGTTGCAATGTGGAGGTATTCATTCTTTGTGATGATCAGGCTATCCTGAATAGCCTTATTGATATCAACTGGACGTAAGGTATTCTGAGTGTTTTTGTGAGAGAAGTTCCGCATGCTTTGGGTGATGTTTTTGATGCGCTCAACTCCATTTTTTGAAGCTTCAATAGTTTTCGGAATTTCCTTGAGTAACTCATCAATGTCAAGGTTGTTCTCTTTTTCCTTGAGTTGCAATATCTCTTCAGAAACATCGGCAATACGCTCAACTTTGACAACTATCCAGCGATAATCCTCCAGGATTTCACGAAGATCGTTAAAATCTTCACTGAGGTTATAATCATTGAGTGTGATAAAATTGAGAGGATTGTTTATTTCATGGGCAATGCCTGCAGCAAGCTGCCCGATCGCCTCCATTTTTGTTGAATGCTGTAAGTGTGCTGCAAGTTTTTTCTTTTCTTCCTCAGCGATCTTTTTGGCAACGATATCCCAGACCTGATTGGCTAATGCCTCTACCAGCACAATATCGTTATCCTCATAATCCGTGAGCTTGTTTCCAACACCCATGATAGCAACTATTTTCTCATCGCGGGTGACAGGAATAACAAGTTCGCGCCGTATTTCAGCATGTCCCTCAGTCATTCCTTTGCGATGCTCCAACGAAACATAATCATTATGGGTAATCGCTTTTCGCTCCCTGACGGCATCTGCCCATACACCGGTATTGTTCAGCGGATAGTGCTGGCCTTTTCCTTCTGCCTTGCACATATTCTGCAAGGTATTGGATGATATGGTTTGCAGCAGCAGGTTGTTTTGGTCTTTTGCCACAAAAAAAACAAAACCGATTGAACTTCCCGTTAATTTTTCCGCTTCATCAAGGGTTGCCGTCAGCAGTTCATCTGTCGAGGAGGTTTCTGCTAACTGGAGTATCCGAAGTCTGAACGCATTGAGCTGTTCATAACGATTTCGTTCAGTGTTGTCATAAATAATGCTGTAGAGCAGGTCTTTGCCGGCGATTTCAATTTTGCTGCTTAATACCTCAACATCACGGATTGAGCCGTTCGCCCTGCAGTGTCGAAATGAAAACTTGTTTTTACCTGTCGACCGGGCATTGTTCATTTCACCCTTAACTTTTTCAGGCGAGGATGTATTGATCTCCTGAATAAGCATCTTGCGGAGCTCTTCAACTGACCATCCATAAAAGGTTGCGGCAGCCTTATTGGCATCGACGATGCTGCCGGAAAAAGGATCGATAAGTAATTTGACAGCGGAATGCTCCTCAAACAATGACCTGAACCTTTCTTCACTTTGTTTCAGTTCCCTCTCTGCCCTCTGTTTCGCCTCACGGCTTCGCAACATGGTGATTCCATATCCCAGATTATCAGTGAGCGAGACGAGAAACTCGGTTTCCATTGCATTGAAAGCATCGGGTTTAGGTGAATAGATAGTCAAAACCCCAAAGGTTCCGCCCTCAGCTTTAAGCGGTAATGTCAGAAGCGATGCAAATCCCTGATTTACTGCATTCTCGCGCCAGCGTTTAAAAAGCGGGTCAGTAGGAATATGATTGACAATACTTGGCTCTCCCGTGCGGATTGTAATTCCTACGGGTCCTCGTCCTTGCGGGACATCATCCCATGAGAGCTGGTGATGTTGATTATAAGCAGCGATAAACCCTGCCTCTGCAACAACGGATATACTTTTTGCCTCGTCAGTTTCCGCATAACCAACCCATGCCATACGGTAGCCACCCACTTCAACCATTATGTTGCAAATCTTCTGCAATAATTCGATTTCATCTGAGCTATGCATTAGGGCATGATTGCATTTATTCGTCGCCAGGAGCGCACGATTCAACCGGTGCAGTTCCTCCTCAGCCATCTTGCATTCAATTTTGGCGGTATTGAGCATAATTAAAGACTCCCTCTTCTCCAGGATATCTGCGGAGCCATTATATGATTTCATGCGGATAGGCTATTGAGTTCCAAAAGCACAAAAGGCCTTCATAGTATTTTTTATCTCCAAGATTGCTTCATTCATTCGCGCAAAAAAAATGCGGCAAATGATGTTTGCTGATAATTTACTGCAAGTATCATGCCGGATACGATACCAAACAAGGCGATATCCCGTATCATTCAATAATAAAAGAAGTTAATCTTTGGCTGATATTATAAAAAAAGCAGCGGATTAAAAAAAACACAATCTTTACACTGCCCGAACAACAAATATGTCCCGACAAATAAACACCTTTGTCTCACCCCCGAACTCTCCGCCCCCTAAAACTGTCATTTAGCATTCTCCCCAGTCATTTCGAAACGTAGTGAGTAATCTCTCTTCTCAGAAATTATCTTTTCTTACTGCCAACTGCCAACTCTTTTTTATACGTGTCCGATTTGTCCGGTTTTGAGGGCTTATTGAAGTAAACCGATAATATCCTCCGGATTCTGAACCACAGCCTTTGCCCCGAACTCCATCAGCTCGCTCTCAGGTCTAAACCCCCATAGCACTCCTAAAGGATACATCCCAGCCCTTGAAGCTGTCAGCATGTCAACGCCGCTGTCGCCTACATAAAGAATCCCGGGCGGTTCCTCGCCAAGCATACCGGCAATAAGCAGAGCTCCTGCTGGGTCAGGCTTGGGAGCAATGCCAGTCTGCTGACCCATGACCACATCGAAACGCCACTTCCCAAGCAGACTTTCAGCGCACAGACGGGTAAAGTGATCAGCTTTATTCGAAAGGATTGCCATTTTGATCTTCCGTTCTGTAATGGTATCAAGCAGCCTGGCAATGCCGGGATACGGCCGTGAATTGACCTTCCAGTTATCAGCATACTCTGCCATCAAATCCTTAAGCAGAAGGTCGATCGTCTCCTCATTCCTTGCCCCTTCCGGTATAGCTTTCCGAACTAGTTCTCTCATGCCATACCCCACAAGAAACCGGCACTCATCAATCGTATGGGTAGGGTAGCTACGGTGCGATAGCACAGAATTAAGAGTATTGAAAAGATCCTGAAGGGTATCAAGCAGCGTCCCGTCCAGGTCAAAAATAACAGCTTTGAAAGTCATAAGGTATTTCCTTTTTGTAACTGGGATGTTCATAGTGATTTAATGCACTCTTGTCAGCGATTGCATCCGCATAAGTGTATATTTAACTCGTCAGATTTCAAAGTTATCATACCTGTCGCTATCTTATGTGATAGTTTGAAAGAGAGGAGATAGAATTAATAACTGAATCGAAAGTATATAACTGCTGCCATGATAAAAAAATTGCTCTTGCTCGTTGTCCTTACCGTTTTTGCTGCTCTCGGAACCGTAGAGGCCGCGCCAAACTCTATTGTATTGGATGGCTCAACCACAGTCGGCCCTCTTGCAAAATCCTTCGCATCATATTTTACCAAAAAATACGGAGTCCGTGTTACAGTCAGTGAATCCGGAAGCGGCAACGGAGCAAAAAGCCTCATTAACGGCTCATGCACTATTGCGGCAATGTCACGCGCGATGAAGCCGGAAGAGATAGCCGCAGCAAAGCAGAATGGAGTTAATCCTGTTGCTCAGGTTATTGCTCTCGACGGTCTTTCCATGGTTGTTCATCCCGGTAACCCTGTAACCTCACTCACCAAAGCCCAGATCAGCAGCATCTACCGTGGTGCCATCACCAACTGGAAAGAAGTTGGGGGACCAAATGTCCGTATTGTCGTCATACAACGCGAATCCAACAGCGGCACCCAGGAGTCATTCAAGGATTTGGTTGTAGGTAAAGGCTTACAGATTACAGGAAATGCCGAAACCCAGTCCAGTAATGGAGCGGTTAAGAGCAGAGTGGGCACAACTTTTTCCTCAATAGGCTTTCTCGGCCTTGGCTTTGTCGACCGTTCGGTAAAAGTCATTGCCGTCAACGGTGTTCTGCCTAGCGTAAAAACGGTAAAAAACGGTACCTATCAGGTTTCCCGGCCTCTCTATTTTTATACAAACGGCCAACCTTCAGGTTCAGTCAAACAGTTTATTAGCCTTCCTCAATCGTCCGACGGTAAAGCGATAATCACCGAACTTGGTTTTATAAACCGCTGAGCCCGTTGTTATTCTTTCATGACTTAAGTTTTACAAAGCCGGTTAACCACAATTACCGGCTTTTTTGTTTTCTATTCCAAAAAATGGTCATAATTTTAGGTGCTGAATGTTTCAAACTTGTAACAAATCGATCATTGGATGCTACGGTGAAAGCCAGTAGATTGGGGCATCAAAAAAAGCAATTTTGTTAAACTAACTATTGGACTCTATGGCTGACGATAGCGTCGGGGGAAGCAACCGGACCAATGC
>CAINOC010000071.1 GCA_903851385.1 uncultured Chlorobiaceae bacterium
TCATTGGATGACTGCTGACATGCAGATTGAACGATGACGGTGTGTCTTTCCGGCCAAGCTATAACGGAGAGGATGGGAAAGAAATATTTTCTTTCAAAATAATTCCTCTTTTTGCTTGGATTTTTACATAACAGTGCTGAGGTAAGAAAGAAAATAGTTGGCAGTCAGCAGTCGGCAATCTTCAGTTTTTACTGCCAACTGGTGACTGCTGACTGATATCCCGATAAGGAGTGACTATGGCTTGGATATATTTGAAAGTGGCCGGTCTGTTTGAGATTGGTTGGCCCCTGGGGCTGAAACTCTCACAGACCACAGTTCATAAAACGCTCTGGATGCTTTTTGCAGTATTTTCTATGAGTGCAAGCGGGTTGTGTCTCTGGATGGCACAAAAAACAATACCCATGGGTACGGCTTATGCCGTATGGACAGGAATCGGTGCTGCCGGGGCATTTGTTTTAGGTATAGTGCTGTTTAAAGACCCGGCAACATTCTTCAGAATTCTTTCATTTACCTTCATCGTCATCGGGATCATCGGATTGAAACTCTCTCATCCTTGATAGTGCTGAGTGCTGAGCGCTGAGTGAAGAAGGAAGACTGTACGCAGTGGGCAGGAATTGATGAGATTGGTGAAAGAGAGATCCCTCACAGAAGTTCGGGATGACGGATGGGAGTGCTGCGATGTGAGGGATCAAAGATGGTTCCTATGAGGCTGAACAGATAGTTTATTCGTTCAGCGACTGAGGTTTTCGGTACCTCATGCAGCTTGTAACCCAATGAATTATAGGTGTTTTGAAGGGAATGGAAGAGTGCTTCCGACTCCTCGTAGGATTGCGGTCGTTCGCTGTCTTTGATATAGATGTCCGGCCATGGCGGCAGAATGAATACTTCAGTATTGTAACAGCATCCTGCATGTACCTCCAAAAAATCCAGGGGTATCGGATAACCTCCGTGATGAAGATAACCGAAGATATCAGGAAGCCCTCTGTCAAAAAAGACCAGGTTACTTGTGGATAGTGATTGGTCATGCTGACGCAACATTCCCTGAAACGCAAGCCGTGCAAATGCGGGCAGATTGTTCCAAGGCATTACACCGTTTGAAATCATGATCTGCTGACGGATCAGTTCGCGTGAAATTTCGCTGTAGCATTGGACTCCCTTGGTGCGGAGTGCATCAATGAGCGTGCTTTTTCCGCTGCCGGGCCCTCCTGTTATAATGTACCTCATCCTGTTCAAATCAGCCTGCAGCGTCATGTTCAAAAGCAATTCCCCGAAAAACCGCAAGCTAAGGATTTTCGGCGTTTATTTTGCCCGGTTAACACTTTTTCTTGTAATGATGAGAAGAAAGAAATAATGAATCACTCATTTCATTCGGGATGACAGGGAAATGGATAGCGTAATACATAATGAATAATTTCTTATTCATTATATTCAGTGTCAATCTGCTTTTAGGACAGCAAAGTATGGACATTATTTTTTGCGCTCTTGCCGTGTTATATATGACTGGCTTTTAAACGTATAAATTTATTGAGACTTGAGTTTTATTTCACCATCACCAAAGCGGGTTTTTGTGGTTGGCGCTACTGGTTATATCGGCAAATTTGTTGTTCGTGAACTGGTTGCAAGGGGTTATGATGTGGTTAGTTTTGCCCGTGAGCGCTCAGGCGTGGATGCTGCGACGAGTGCTGATCTTACACGGCAGCAGTTGCAGGGCTCAGAGGTACGTTTCGGTGATGTCTGCGATATGAGCTCCCTTATGAAGGACGGCATCCGTGGAGAGCGTTTTGATGTTGTTGTCTCTTGTTTGACCTCCCGTACGGGTGGAGTGAAGGATGCCTGGATGATTGACTATCAGGCAACCCATAATGCTCTTGAAGCAGCTAAAGCGGCTGGTGCAGGCCAGTTTGTGCTGCTTTCGGCTATCTGCGTCCAGAAGCCTCTGCTTGAATTTCAGAGAGCAAAGCTGAAATTTGAACATGAGCTGACAGAATCCGGGTTGACATACTCGATTGTGCGTCCAACTGCATTTTTTAAATCTATTGCAGGACAGGTGGAGTCGGTAAAAAAAGGGAAGCCTTATATCATGTTCGGCAATGGGGAGCTGACCTCCTGCAAACCTATCAGCGAGGCTGACCTTGCGCGTTTTATGGCCGACTGCCTTGAAGATCCATCCAGACAGAATAAAATTCTGCCAATCGGCGGACCGGGAAAAGCGATTTCGGCTAAAGAGCAGGGCGAACTGCTTTTTGAACTTCTTGGTCGCGAACCGAAGTTCAAAAAAGTCCCACCCTTGATTTTTGATGTGATTATTCCAGTGCTCTCTTTTCTTTCAAAGCTTTTTCCGGTGCTTAAGGATAAGGCTGAATTTGCGCGGATTGGCCGTTACTATACTTCGGAATCAATGCTTGTGCTCAACCCTTCAACAGGTCAATACGATGCTGATGCAACCCCATCATACGGAATTGATACCCTGCGGGATTTTTATTCCCGGGTGTTGAAAGGGGGGCTTGAAGGTCAGGAGCTTGGTGCACATTCGATGTTCTGAATCTTTCCTCTCATGTTGTACAGCAAGGGAATTTTATTGAAATAGGGGATCGTGCTATTTATGTGTATAGTAGGGAACGGCAAAGAAAAATTGCACAAAATGGATGCAATGTATGGTTTGTGTTTGGCTCTAACATCAAAATGGAAGTAAATTATTATGGCTATTGAACCGGTGGAACAAAAAGGATCAAGCATATTCAGCTGGGCGACTAAAAAAGGGAAACAGTTATTTGAGAAGGCTTTAGGCATTAAAGATATTGAACCTGAGCCCAAGGCTGCACCTAAGAAGAATGTGATTTTGACTCCAAAATCGAGTGGACCTGTCAAGTGGCCTCTTCCTGCCAAGAAATAAAGCGACAGGGCATAAGAGAGGATCACAGCACAAAGAGCAAAAAAAAAGTCCATCACACACAATTGCATGATGGACTTTAACCGATACGGGTTGGCGGAAAAGTCAGTGACTATGCACCTACCTGATCCTTTAATGTTTTCCCTGGTTTGAACTTGACAACTTTTTTTGCCGCAATGGTAATAGCCTCACCAGTAAGCGGGTTACGTCCCGGTCTTTCTGCCCTGTCAACTGTGGTGAATGTTCCAAATCCAACAAGGGTAACATCTTCACCACTCTTTAAAGATGATGATACAACATTGATAAAGGCCTTAACAGCGCGATCGGCGTCTGCTTTGGTCAAGTTTGTCTGTTCGGCAATTTTTTCTACTAATTCGGCTTTTGACATGTTGCAGCTTATTTAGATTGTTGATGGAATAGTTTGTTTTAACTGATCTTACTAAAGATTAAAACAGAGAAAACTGTTTTGAAGAAAAATCCACCTTACTTTGTACGATGTAACTTTCTAACATGCTCTGGGTGTCGTTGACATCGGGACGCAACCGAATAGGTTACCACAAAATTGCCGCAGTTGAGACATTACTGCTAATGTTATTTTTTCGGAGCAGGGAGGTTGAAAAATGACTCCGAAATGCCGTTTGAAAAACCCCTGCAGATAAACAATAAGTACAGGAGCTTAACCGATACCATACGTTACAGTATCAAAGTATTATTTTTTTAATAAAACGCAATATTTTCAGGATTTCCAATTTTTACAAGAAATATACCATCAATAAGTTTCCAGCGCTTTACTGCTCTCGAATGATCTTCCGCTTCATGAAATGCTAAGGTTCTACAGGTATCACAAAATTGACGTTTTGTAGGGATAATCACCATATCAAGGATATCGCTTTATCTTGTCAGAAGTAAAAAATTGTAAGGCGAATTACAGAACCTCATTCAATTTTTTTTAAAAATGAAAAATTCCTTACATATTGAGGTAAGGTGTTTTATGTAAACCCTATAGCATAAAAATATCCTTTACACTTTATAACTTTTAACAGGAATATAATTATGAAAAAAGTGTTTTTTCAGATTTCCGGCATTGTTGGAATTGTAGCACTCCTTCTCGGCACTTTCAGTACTGATGCTCTGGCATACCGCAAAAATCATCGCCATTATTACAGGGATCACGGACATTACAATCGCCATCATCGTTCTTTGCACCGTACTTATTGATAAGAGACTCTTTACGTATTCTTAATTTCGATAACGCAAAAGGGAGCTGAAGTTATTTCAAGCTCCCTTTTGCGTTACGGTTATCTCATGCTCAATCCTGAATTCCGTGTATCTCACTTAATTATTACAAGTCACTTGCTCATGTATTGATGGTTGGTTATATTCGAGAAATAGATATGTGCAACCCATAATCTTTAGGCAAACCGAAGGGGAGTATTATGTTGAAGGAAGCTGCTGGAGTTGCGGGTGGAGCTTTGCTGTTATCACCACTTGGTGTACCGATTCTGCTTCACGGGGTTTCAGGTATTGTGGTAGGCGGTGCAGGGCTTTTTGTTGTTGATGCTGTCCTCAAACAGGTAGGGAATTTCTTGCCGACTCTTCCTTCACCCTTACAGGACGATTTCCATCACTCAGAAGAATCGGAAGAGTAGTCAAATTTCCCTGACCTATAGGGCCGATTCTGCAAAAGTGATGTGTTCTCAGTAGTAATAATCCGGTGAGAGCTTGCTGGTAAAGCGGTTCATCATGTAATTGACAAACCATACCCAGTTCAGTGGCTTGCCCTTCATGCGCTGCATAATCGCACGCCCTTTATAGACCTCTTTCTGGAGCTTGACAAAGTTTTTAAGCAGTTTTTCACCGCTCATCTTATTCGGCTCAAACATGTAATGGTAGGTGTCGTACTTGTCCCAGTCAAAATGGCGTATGCGCGGCTTCATCTCATCGAAATACGGTGTTCCAGGAAAAGGTGTAACTAACGAAAAGACAGGAAACTCGATCTTGTTTTTCATGATAAAATCGTAGGTGAGCTGAAAGCTCTCCTCCGTATCGTTATCAAAGCCGAACATGAAGTATCCCTGGATGGCAATACCGTTCTTGTGCAGATTACTTACCACCGTTTCATAACTGCCGAGCCTGTTTGACCCCTTTTGCACGCTCTTGATTGTCTCGGGATTGAGGGATTCAAATCCGATACTGAGCAAATCGCATCCTGAACGTCCCGCCAGTTCGGCTACTTCGGGTTTATCAAGAAAGTTCATGGAAATATTTGCATTCCAGTGCACTCCGAGTTTAGCCATCTCCTCGAGCAGTGTCATGAAATACTTTGGACGAAAGCTGATATTGTCGTCCATGAAGGAGAAATTGATCTTTTTCTTGCCAAGCCGTTCCTGATGATAACGCATTTCATCAAGCACCAGATCCAGCTCACGGTAGCGGTAGCTTTTTCCGTAGACTGTAGGCGTTGTGCAGAAGTTGCATCCTACAGGGCATCCTTTCGTTGCAAGAAGAGGAATAAGTGAGCTGTATTTTTTTGCATTTTTTGATGAAAGGGCATAGCTGAAATCAGGGTGAATCATCGTAGCCATCGGCTTAAGCTCCTTTGCCCTGTAGACCCTCTGCATCTTTCCTGTCAAAACGCCAGTTGCAAGCTCTGTCCATATCGACTCAATTTCACCATACACAACGCTTGTGCAGTGCTCGGCGGCCTCGTCATGCAGCATGGTTGGATGAACGCCTCCAAGGATTACAATTCTTCCTTGAGCAAGTGCTGCATCTCCGATCTGGTAAGCCCGTGACGCATTAAGAGTTCTTGATGTAATGGCAACGACGTCAAAACCGGAAAAATCGTCAGGAACCTTATTGCCAAGCCGTTCATCAATAAAGGTGACGTCAAACAACTTTCCAACCATGGTAGCAACCATAATCAGGTTTAAAGGCATGCTGACCGTCCCAGAATCCACCATCATGCTGGTGTTGCTGACTGGCTGGATTAACAGCCATTTTTTGCGCGATCTTTGCTTTCTTGCAAGTTGATGAAGAAGTTCCTCTGCGGGGTCAGGTGGTGTAAGGAGAGTGTCTGATGGTAAGGTTGGCATGCCCTGAAATCTGCAATAAGTGTAAAGAAAACGGTACAAGAAAAAAACAAGGTAGAAAAAGTTTTTTGAAACTGATCTACCCTTTTAAAATTAGACAAAATCCCCGATTAAACGGGGATTTAATAGTCAACTTTAAGCTGGTTTTACAGCTTCACACAACAGGTGGCCGTATTTTCTAACCGAGCGGACTTCAGCAAATCCGATAGATTCCAAAATACCCTGATAAGCACCCTGCTGCTTGAAGCCGAGCACTGAAAAAGGCATACCGGCACCGAGGATATAGTGGCTGAGGTAATCGAAATTTGGATTTTCAGGATCATCAATAATCATATCGAGAATCAACACTCTTCCACCGGCAGGCAGAGCATCATAGGCTTTTTTGAGCAGCATTGTGGTCAACTGTTCATTTGCGGAATACAGAATTCTGCAGAACATGACCGCATCTGCCGTCGGGTAAGTGTCCTTGTAAATATCCACAGCAGCGCCTTTCAGACGGTCGCCAACCCCTTTTTCTGCTGCATTTTCATTGACCAGTTCAACAGCACCGGGTAGATTCAGAATAGTGGAATGAAGCTGAGTGAACTTCTTGAGAAGGGCAGCTGAAATATCACCGATCCCGCCGCCAACATCCACAAGGGTTTTGGCATTTGAAAGGTTGGCTTCTTCAAGCAGCAGCTTGATTGTAAAATAGGCGTTGCTACGGTGAATTTCCTCAAAATACCAGTTATCAGCACGGGTTACCGGAGGATAGGGAACCTCGCCCTTGAAGTTTACCTTGCCTTTTACAGCATCGGCAATCTGAAGATAAAAGTTGTCTGCAAGATTTGCCATGGCTTTCAGTACCGGAACCATATAGAGGTTCGGAAGCTCAGGATTCGGCACAAATAATGTTGTAGCAAAAGGGGTGAGGCTCCATTTTCCATCATCTTTGGCAGTCACTCCAATTTGAGCCAGGGCCTCAAGCAGCATGATGAGTCTTTGTGGAATCGCCCCGACAGCAGTCGCAATTGTTTCGATATCTTTTGCCTCACCAGCAAGCTGTGTAAACAGATCCAGTTCAAGCGCAGCCTTTAAACTGCCGAATTCCACAAGTCCTTTGAAAATAAGTTCATCGGCTCTGTGGCTTTGCTGTAGTAACTCAAGGTCATTCATGATTGAGGTGAGGCTAAAAAGTTAAAAAAAATGCATTGTAAATATTGACAGACGACCAGTTCATTTTTTGATGTTGTTATCTCTCTCGAAAGTGTCCAGTTCTTCACGAAGGTTTTTTCTGAAAGCAAGGCTTGTGACAAGGTTAAGCAGCTTATAAGGGTTTTTTCTTACCCTGTTGGCAATATTTTTCCATGAATAGACCTTGTAATAGCTCTTCCTGAATTTATGCTGGAATTCTACAGCATCGTATTTTTCAGAACGGATCACCAGATTCATGGCATTATACTTTTCCCAGTTCTCATTGGTAATCCAGCCGTTATTCTTGTATTCCCAGTACATTGACGTACCCGGATAGGGGGTAATAATCTGAAAAATAGGCATGAACACACCGTTTTTGCCGACAAACTTTACCAGGTTATCCATGTCTTCGAAACTGTCAAGTTCCGGATTGATCAAAAAATTACCCTGAACATTCAGGCCTGCCTGACGGCACTCCTCAATCAATCGGGAATATTTCTCCGCTGAATTGACATGGCCTTTATTGTACGCTTCCAGTGTACTTTGATTGATGGACTCGAAACCGACAAGCACCATGATGCATCCTGCATCAACAAGCTTCTTGACCGTCACCTTGTCTTCAAGAAAATTGATACTGAAAAAGACGCTGAAATTAATATTGCACTCCTTGATCAGGTCAAGAGACTCCCATAACTTCTTTTTACTGACACCAAGGTTTTCATCAGTCAGCATGAACCATGGTTTCGATGACTTTCGGGTCGGCTTGAAAAAAACCTTTTTAGCGATTTCAATTTGTTTTTTGAGCTCATCAGGTTTTTGTGACCTGTAGAGCTTTCCTGTATAATTCGGGGTAACACAGAATGAGCATTCAAAAGGACATCCACGGGTTACATAGATAGGTATGGATTTTGTTCCATCAACCTTTTCCCGTTTGGAAGCCTTGGCAATCCGTTCATAATCAATGGGAATAATCTCTGTTACAGAGGGGAAGTCTTTGGAGTCGTAGAGTGGTTTTAACCGGTTATCAGCCACGTCTTCAAGCACGGTCAGCCAGAGGTTTTCGGCCTCTCCGCAAACGATACAGTCCGCATGAGGTCTGGCTTCTTCAGTATTAAACGACACATGCAATCCTCCAAGCATTACTTTTTTCCCTTTTTTGCGGAACTGGTCAGCGATTTCATAGCCTCTTGTTGCATCAATAGTTCGAGAGGTTATGCCGACAAAATCGTAATCCCCATCATAATTGATTGCATCACCAAAATGTTCATCGACAATCTCAATATGATGCTCTGGAGGAGTCAGGCTTACAAGAACACCTACCGCCATATTAAACAATGGCTTCTGGTTAGATTTAGAGTCTTTTTTTCCTTTCGGGGCTATGAAGAGGATTTTGAGGGGTTTAATACGAGGAAGTTCAAGGTTGCTCATTCGTTACTTCTTTGTTTAAAACGGTTGTGATCAATAAATAAAATGCAACATCACGGTTTACTCATGCTGTTCGATATATGGATGAGCTCATAGCTTCAACAGATTGTTTGATGATGTATTGATAACCGAAATAAACAGGCAATACAGGTGGTCTTTCATGCTTAACGAGCTTTAATACTGTGAAACAAATTCACCTAAAAGAACACTTGACATATTTTCAAACTAGTTCAGTTCAGAACCTTGTCATAATTCTTGCGATTCGGGCTCTGATCATGCTGGTTCAGATCAAACGGTATATGAAGCCATTTGTCCTTGAAGAAGGCGTCACCAGGCTCAAGACCAGTCAGGCTGATTGGAAGCGTGATGATTTTACGCTGATTACCGATATGAATATAAAGCTCGTCACCGGTTACCCAGACGTCGATATCGACAGGGTTGGCAAACATCAGCTTTAACTGTACTTCATAGACATTGCCGTTGCGGATAAACTTGATCGGCGGCTCATCATACATCATATCTGATGGATCGGTATCGCCGTACATATCTTTGGCAAACTGCTCAAGTGACTGGAGACCGACAATCTCTTTTTCATACATTCTCAGCTTTTTAACCGGCAGGGGAGAGAAGCCCTCTTCGATCTCGCCAAGGTATTTCTGCTGGATAGTTTTCCACTTTTCAAGATATCCGCTGTTCTCCTTGGTATCCAGGAGCCTGTTAACCAGCACCATGTCCACCTTGAAGCCATAAAGGTTAAGATAGGTCAACGCACGCATGGTCTCCTTGATCGACATTTTCTCTGCATTCATGACCAGACGAACCGTCGATTTAACATTATCCGTAAGGATTTCACGGATATCGACAAGCTCGTCAAATACCTGATCAACAGAATCAACGGCATCTGCCGGAGGGATATAAAAGGCAATTTTATCACCCATCTTTGAAAGGGGCTTACTCAGCGGCTTGATAATATACTTTGTTACATTTTTAACAGCCTTCATGCCCCATGCAAGGGTATCAGGAAGAGAGAGAAGTCGCAAGGTTTCGCCGGTAGGTGCGGTATCAAGCACAAGGACATCATAGAGGCCGGAAGCTTTGTAGCGTTTGATTCTCAAGAGAGAAAAGAGCTCTTCCATACCAGGAAGGATGGTCATTTCGTCGGCCATAACCCCTGAAACGCCCTGGCCCATAAAGATTTTCGTATAGAATTTCTGTACCGACTGCCAATTTTCTTTAAGATCAACGTAGGGGTTAACCTCAATAGCGTGAAGGTTTTCCTTTATTTTTGTGGGTTCTGAGCCGAGAGTCAGATTAAAAGAATCAGAGAGACTGTGTGCCGGGTCGGTTGAAAGAACAAGAGTACGATAGCCCAGCTGAGACAACCGGACAGCCGTAGCAGCAGAGACACTTGTTTTACCTACTCCACCTTTACCTGTGAATGTTAAAATACGCATAAATATGGCATTGGATGAGTTAGGAATACAGAGATAAATTCAAAAGATATAACGATACGTTGTGCCACCTCCATTGCATCCGGTGCTTTATGTGATGACGGCTAAATTTAGGAAATAAATCAAAAAAAATAGAGCCATTTTGCAACAAAATCGGCCTTATGAGATTTAATAATTCCCTAAACTTCTAAGTTACTGTCTGTGAGTTTAAAAACCAACTCAATTTCCTGTATGAGCTGTATACTGCAATTCTTGACTGACCCCAAAAAATTGAAGACATGGCAAGAAGAAATTCTCAAAAATTTCTTAGCTTCATGGCAGTTCTTATGATCAGAAAAAAGAAGAGCTTGACAGACTTGCACTAACTTAACAATATCAGGGAATCACAATAATCCTGAAACTACTGTTCCATAAACTCCAAATATGCCAGAAATACTCAAATACACGACAGTGTTTGCACCTGTAGTTTTTTTTGTCGGAGGTGTTTTTATTGTCATGCTTCTCAATAAGTTTATCGGCAAGCAATCATCCAGTAAAAAATCAGGATGATATAAGCCACTGGTGGTCAAGTAGCCCATCCCGGAAAAAACTGCTCCTTCAGTAACAAGGCCGACTTGTGCAGCATAAGGTCGGTAAAACCCATTGCCACAGCCAGTTCAGCAAGCATAAATGGTGATAGTGCTTTGTTGCCACAGAGTATGACTGGGCGCCATTCAGGCTTGAACTTGTTTTTAAAGTGATATAACCCCTCAAAATCATAGGCATGCTTCCAAAGGGAAGCCATCGAAACCATGAGGCGCTCCAGCGGCGTAAGCTGTTGCGGTGAAATCTGCAGCAGCATCCTGAATGGAACCTCTCCAAGACTCCACTCCTTTATCCCTTCCCGGCGAAGTATCTCAAAAATTCCAGCAATAAGTCCCTCCATGACATCCGCAGAAGCCTTGTAGCGCTTCAGCATTACCTCGGTATGCACCTCCAGTTTTCCTCTTTCCGAAATAGTTATTGCTGCGAGCCATTCGCCGGTATGTGCCTGAAAAACAAAGCAGCGGCAGGAAGTTGAAGGCTTATCTCTGAAAACATGCTGCAGTTGCGGCTTGCCTGCATGGCGGGTTTCCTTGCGAAACGCTTCCAGCTTCAGAAGGTTTGCTTCATGCATCTCAACTTCAATTACAGCGCCGCGTTTTAAAGCCCTACTGGCAGGACCCGCCACTGATGGATTTTCAAGATGCTGCCCTTGAAGATCGAGTACGGCTTCGGCACCAGTTTTTACGGTCTGGCAGTTATCGGCCGCAAAATATTCTGCCATGGTAACGCTGCAGCCACGAATGACAAAGCCATCGGGATACGATAATTTCAGATGATCATACACTGCCTGCAGTGAGTACTCATAAGGAATGTCAGCAAAGGTAACCCAGCGAATGCGGGAAAAGGGCAGTGCAATGTCACGGTAATCCGGCTGGGCCACATAAGCCCGTGCCCAGCTTAAGGGCAGCAATGCGTACATGCAGAATAAATTATTAAAGTAATTGCTTGAAATATTTTAACTTACAGCAAATGGACAGTGACTATCAAAATACTGTTCAACCATCACGCATCAATTAATCATCACAATCAAAAAACAATTACCAACATGTCAAGCCTAACAAACAACGAGTTCACCGTAGCTCTCAACAATTATTTTCAGACACTTGGAACTTTTGCCCAGCAGCTGGTTGAACTTGCAGGAGCTGTCATAAATACAGCGGGATCATTTATTGCGCCAATCACCAATACAGCAACCGGTCTTGTCGGTAACGCATCAACAACAGTTGCACAGGTCTACCATGGCGCTGCTGCAGCTATTGCACCTAAAAAGTAATACATCGTCTTACTGTTCCGTCTTTGCTTATCGCAAAAAAGCACTTTATGCAAAAGCATGAAGTGCTTTTTTTTATTCATTCAAAAGAGAACCATGTCGCTCAGCTAGCAGCACTAAGGGAAGAGCAAGAAGTGACAAGAGTTTTACTGGTTCGGTAATAGCTGGCTGTATTGCCGGGCTGGATGTATTAAAAATGAAGCCAGAATCCAGTAAAAAAACTCACTTACTTTTTTGGGGTAATAGTAGATGTAATGAACTGTACTGCCGAACCAATCGTGTTGATTGCACTACCAAGAAGATCAATAGCAGTCTTGCCAAGGGGTTCAATAACTTGTGCGGCACCTTTGAGCCCGCCGCTTACGAGTTCCAGAGATTCCTGCACAATTGTGCTGCCGATATTCACAAGATTAGAGAGCGCCAGAGAAAGATCGTTGTTTGTTTCGCTTGACATGATTGTATAAATATTTAGGGTTTTGGAAAGATGGTGTGGTGTCTGGCACGAAAGGCTATGCAGGGCAAACATCAGGTAATCTACTCGAAGCGTTTTTCAATTGCTTTTGATGGATGGGCATATCCGCATGATTGAGGAGAAGAGCCTTTTACCCCTAATGAGGCCATGCTATCAAAACTCTTATCCATTTCGTTTTCAACACTATCCAAACCGGGTTGATGCACTTCCTCCAGTGCGCAGCATAACATTTCGGAAATAATAAGCTCCATGCGCTCAGCAACATCCTCTTTCGCCATCAATTCTGCACGAAACAGGGAATCAGCTTTCATTCTCTCAAGGATTGCTTCCAGGGGCTCATAAGCCATAACAGGCGGGTTTGTTTTAATCCTCGAATCGTGATTCAATATCTTCCATACGTTTCTCCCCAGTTGGAAAAAACGCCTGATATTTTAATCATGATTGGTGGTTTTGTTGTTTACTTACAAGTCTTTAGCTAATTTACCGGAAATAAGGATATACAAAAAATAATTATTGTTTAAGTGACCGGAAATTACTCATATTTTCACCTCAAGGAACAAAAAATTTGCTCCCGGTAGTTGGAATTATCATGAGATTTGCGTGTTCCTTATTCAGCAGAAGCAGTCGGCTGTGAGTATCAATCCGGCTACCCTTACAATTTCAGGATTTCAATTACGTAGTTTCATTAATCAAATAATCAAAACAATCACCATCATGTCAAGCCTAACAAACAACGAAATCACCGTAGCTCTCGGCAATATTTTTCAGACAGTGGGAACACTTGCCCAGCAGGTTCTTCAACTGCCGGGTGCAGTTATCAATACAGTCGGATCAATTATTGAGCCGGTCACCAAAACAGTGGGCGGTCTACTCTGTAATTGCACTTCCTCAGCACCTGCTGCATCAGCCCCTGTTGCAAAGGTATACCAGGGTTCAGCTGCACCATCAGCACCAGTTGCTCCTAAAAAGTAAGCTCTTGCCGTATTGAAAAAAAGCACCTTATACTTCACTGCATAGGGTGCTTTTTTCATTTCCTCCAGTTAACATTTTTCCTCACACCATCTTGTTATCTTGAGCCGCAGGCGAAAGATCCATAAAATCGTCAATTATTGGTATTAAGAAGTTCAACAGGCAATCGTGAGTTGCCGGAGCTTAACCCGATCCAGCGCCATGCGCTTTCTGAAACGGAGAGCAAGTGCTTTGCGCTTCCATCCCATGCTGCGGTTTCGTTTTGAGGAAGGTTTGCCATTGTCATGATGCAGTTGCCGGAAGTTTTACTCCAGAGCTTGAGCGTTGAATCATTGGAAGAGGAAAGGATTTTTTTTCCATCGGAACTGAAAGCGCATGCTGTGACGGAAGCGGTATGTCCAGAAAAGGTGTGGATGCAGTTTCCAGAAGATGTGTCCCAAAGTTTGAGGGTGTTATCCCATGAAGTGGAAAGGAATTGAGACCCGTCAGAACTGAAAGCGCAAGCTGTGACGGCAACGGTATGTCCAGAAAAGGTGCGGATGCAGTTGCCAGAAGCTGTGTCCCAGAGTTTGAGGGTGTTGTCTCGGGATGCGGAAAGGATTCTTGATCCATCGGAATTGAAATCACAGTCGTTGATTTCCGCCGAATGTCCCTTAAAAGTATGTATGCAGACTCCGGAAGATGTGTTCCAAAGCTTGAGGGTGCAATCCCAGGACGCGGAAAGAATTGTTTTTCCGTCATTACTGAAAGTGCATCCGTAGACAGCATTCTTATGTCCAGAAAAGGTGCGGATGCAGTTTCCAGAAGATGTGTCCCAAAACTTAATAGTGCAATCTCTTGAGGCGGAAAGGATTGTGTTTCCATCGGAACTGAAAGCGCATGCTGTGATAGAACCTGTATGCCCAGAAAAGGTTTTGATGCAGTTACCTGAAGTAGCATTCCAGAGCTTTAGGTTACCATCCAAGGAAGCGGAAAGGATTGTTTTTCCATTGGGACTGAAAGCGCATGCTGTCACCGCCGTGCTATGCCCTGAAAAGGTTTTGATGCAGTTACCTGAAGTAGCATTCCAGAGTTTGACGGTACAATCCCA
>CAINOC010000072.1 GCA_903851385.1 uncultured Chlorobiaceae bacterium
AATGTAGAGGTAAAGAGTGTGCTGTCTTTACTGGGTACAGCAATGTGCTTTTGCGAGGCTTGAGCCCAGTACGGTGAAAGTCGTACGCTGGGTTCTTAGGGGACGGTGGCGCAGTAATGCGCCGCTGTTACCCGATTATATTTTTTTGGCGGCGGATGAAGAGGGAGGGAATTCAGTGGGCAGTCTTCTTAGTGCTGAGTACTGAGACGTGAGTGCTAAGTCTGGAGAGAGATTTTTCACTGCGTTTCGAAATGACATTGTAGAGGGTTAGGGATGAAAGGGCTTTACCAATTTTGAATAGAAGTATATGAAATCGTACCATAAGGAGTTGTGGATGCAGGTGCCGGCGCGGATGGATTTTGTGAACATTACCGGGGATGTTGAGCTTGCGCTCAGGGAGAGCGGCATAGAGGAAGGGCTCTGCCTGGTGAATGCAATGCACATTACGGCATCGGTCTTTATCAATGACGACGAATCCGGGTTGAAACATGATTACAAGCGATGGCTTGAGGAACTTGCTCCCCATGAACCTATCAGCCGATACCACCACAACCTCTCGGGAGAGGATAATGGCGATGCCCATCTTAAACGACAGATTATGGGGCGAGAAGTTGTGGTGGCTGTGACAAAGGGGAAACTGCATTTCGGACCGTGGGAACAGATTTTTTATGCAGAGTTTGACGGACAGAGGAAGAAGAGGGTGCTGGTGAAGATTATCGGGGAGTGAACAAAAAAAGTGCTGAGGGACGAAGGACGAGTACTGAGTGCTGAGTTGGGGAAGGAAGATCAGTGGGCAGTGGTTAGAAGAAAAAACAAAAAAGGCCCGCGGTGCGGGCCTTTTTTGTTGCAGGACTTTGTTGATTAATGCTGGAAAAGCATTTCCAGGTATGTCGGGAGCTGCCAGCGGCTGCGATCGACTACTTGTTCGAGGCTGTCGGCTACCACACGCACTGTGCTCATGAACGGAAGAAGTTCATCTGCGCAATAGTCAGCCTTTTCAAACTCGGTTGAGAATGACTCGATTTTTTCAATGGCCTCATCCAGCTCTGCACTGAGGTCAATAAGCGTTGAAAGGTTATCGGCCACCAGTTTAAAGTTATCAGCCTGGCTCTTGAGCGCCTTGTCGGAAAGACCGATAGCATCAGCTGCAGAAAGCAGGTTATTAAAGGAGTTGCCGAGGTCGCCCTGGTATTCGGAAACATCAGGAATGACGAAGGTCTTCAACAGAAGCTGCAGGGTACGGGCTTCGATGTCAATACCCTTGACATAGCGTTCGAGACGGATATGCAGACGTGACTCTATTTCTGGAACAGTCAAGACGCCATATTTGACAAACACATCCTGTACATCCTTCTTAAGCAGGGTTCTGAGTGCCTGAGGTGTATTCTTCAGGTTAGGCAACCCTCTTTCGGAAGCGGCCTTCTGAAGGGCCTCGGCATAGTTGTCACCAGGGTAACGGATAGCCTTGGTAGCGGTAATCTGCTCACGAAGAGTTTCAAGAATTGCAGAGTCCTTTTCCTTTCCTGCTTTGATCTTTACCTGAATAGCGTCAGTGATCTCGTCAAGAGCTTCGGCCATAAGGGTGTTGAGCACCATGTTCGGCACAGATGCAGCCTGAGAAGAACCTACCGCCCTGAATTCAAACTTGTTACCTGTGAAGGCAAACGGTGATGTACGGTTACGGTCGGTATAGTCCTTATTGACCTCCGGAACCTGTGAAAGGCCGAGATTAAGTACCTGCTTTTCTGTTTTCAGGTCTACCTTACCGCTTTCGATTGCATCAAGCACTCTTTCAAGCAGCTCGCCTAGGAAAACGGTTACAACCGCAGGAGGAGCTTCGTTGGCACCAAGACGGTGATCGTTGCCCATGCTGGCTATTGACATTCTCAAGACATCAGCTCTCTTATGGACGCCTTTGAGGACGGCAACAAGGAAAACGAGGAACTGAATGTTCTTTTCAGGAGTATCACCTGGATCAAGAAGATTAATACCGGTATTGGTACCGATCGACCAGTTGTTGTGCTTGCCTGAACCGTTGATGCCGGCAAACGGCTTTTCAGCAAGAAGCAGGGCAAAACCTTTTTTGTCAGCGATCTTTCTCATCACTTCCATGACAAGCAGGTTGTGATCAACGGCGATGTTGGCCTCTTCAAAAATCGGAGCAATTTCAAACTGGTGAGGAGCAACCTCGTTGTGACGGGTCTTGGCTGGAATACCGAGCAGGTAGAGTTCATGCTCGACATCCTGCATGAATTCCAGAACACGGTCAGGAATTGATCCAAAATAGTGGTCTTCAAGCTGCTGGCCTTTTGGCGGAAGAGCACCAAGCAGGGTACGGCCGCACATGACAAGGTCAGGACGATCCGTATAGAATTTTTTATCGATAAGGAAATATTCCTGCTCACAGCCGGCAAATGTTTTTACTCGTGTTACACCGGTAACGCCAAGGGTCTCAAGCAGGCGAATGGCTGATTTGCTGACTGCTTCCATTGAACGCAGCAGCGGAGTTTTGGCATCGAGCGCCTCGCCGTGGTAGGAGATGAAAACAGTTGGAATACAAAGAGTCAGATCTTTGCCACCCTTCATGAGGAAGGCCGGGCTGGAAGGATCCCATGCTGTGTAGCCACGTGCTTCAAAGGTGGTACGCATACCGCCTGATGGGAAGCTCGATGCATCCGGTTCACCCTGAATAAGCTGCTCACCTGAAAAACGCTCAATGGGAGTACCATCGCGGTCAATCGACAAGAAAGCGTCGTGCTTTTCTGCTGTAGAACCAGTCATAGGCTGGAACCAGTGGGTGTAATGGGTAGCACCCTGCTCCATTGCCCACTCTTTCATGCCGTGCGCTACAACACCGGCAATTTCTGAAGATATTTTTTTACCTGCTTTGATGGTATCCTGCAAGGCTGCAAATTCTTCCTTAGGAAGTTTTGCGCGCATCGCCTTGTGATCAAAGGTCAACGATCCAAAGTAGGTGGAAACCGGAATTTTACTATCGCTCTTCAAACGAACCTCCTTGTTGATTTGCATGATTTGGTGTGTGTTGTCTCCGAAAAAATAAATCGCTGTTGTCTTTTTTATTTCCTTGATTTTTTTTCATCAAACGTAATCAGTACCTGACGGTCCTGAAGGTTGGTGCGAACAATTTCCGCACTGATCTTTTTATTTTTCTTCAACTGGGAAAGCACAAAGCTTGTATTGGTGGAAAGGACACCGGGCCAACTCTGGATTCTGGATAGAAACATTTCAAGGGATGCGGTGTTATGGGTCATGACTTTTAGAATATGCGAGCCTTCACCGGTAACGGAAAAACACTCCATAATCTCATCCTCTTTCATTACATGCTCCATAAATGACTTGTAATGCTTTGAGGAGTCAATTCTGACCCTGACAAACGCATGGATATCAAAACCAAGCTGGCGTTCATCAACCTCCATGGAAAAGCCTTTGATGATACCATTCTTCTGCAGCTTGTCAAGCCGTTCACTGACAGAGGGTATGGAAAGGCCAACAACTTCCGCAAGTTCGCTCAACCGAACCCTGCCGTTTTCGCCAAGAGACTCAATTATTTTAAGGTCAATCAGATCAAGATGGCCCGACATGGCATGATTTTGTTTAATTCAATTTTGTAGGAAATTAACCAATAATAAGAAAAAAACAATCGGTTTCTTTAGAATTCACCTCTATTCAGGCAAAATTCTTAAATAATTTAGGGTCAGCATCTCTAAAACACGTTTACCGGCAACACTGCAAGCAATTATCAGCCGCTGCCCATTTGCTTTATGTTAGCGCAATTTATCGAAATCGCGATAAAGAGACCAGTGCAGGGGTTATGTTTTTTGTAACAAAAACCTGGCACTTTCCTATGAGCTGATGGTTTTCCTTATCGGATTATAATTATTTATATTAACGCCTTGATTCGGGGCAATCCACATCTCTTGTAATTACAAAATCATAAGTAACGGTGAAAATAGCAATTTTCGGCGCAGGAGTTGCAGGACTCAGCGCAGCAATAGAACTTGTGGATCGAGGGCACTCGGTTGAAATTTATGAGAAACGCAAAATACTTGGCGGAAAGGTTTCGGTATGGAAAGACAGTGATGGCGATTCCATAGAGTCGGGGCTTCATATTGTTTTCGGGGGTTACGCACAACTTCAGAAATACCTCAAGCGAGTCGGCGCTGGAGATAATTATCAGTGGAAAGAGCACTCACTCATCTATGCCGAGCCGGACGGCAAGCAATCTTATTTTAAAAAAGCAAAGCTTCCGAGCCCCTGGGCAGAAGTGGTTGGCGGTCTGCAGACCGATTTTCTCACCATGTGGGATAAAATTTCTCTGATCAAGGGACTCTTCCCTGCCCTTGCAGGCAATGAGGAGTATTTTCGCAGCCAGGACCATATGACCTATTCGGAATGGCACCGGAGAAGAGGAGCTTCTGAACATTCATTGCAAAAGCTGTGGCGCGCTATCGCACTTGCCATGAATTTCATAGAGCCTAACATCATCAGCGCTAGACCGATGATCACCATTTTCAAATATTTCGGGACAGATTATGCGGCAACAAAGTTTGCCTTTTTCCGGAAAAATCCTGGCGACTCGATGATTGAGCCAATGCGGCAATATATCCAGAGCAAGGGTGGACGTATTTTTGTTGATGCCAAGCTGAAGAGCTTTGAACTGAACAGTGATGAAACCATTAAACATGCAGTCCTGCAGGATGGCCATAAAATTGAGGCTGACGCCTATATTTCAGCGCTGCCTGTTCATAACATTAAAAAAATAGTCCCCAATGAGTGGCTTGCCCATAAATATTTCCGCAACCTCCACGAGTTTGTCGGCAGCCCGGTTGCAAACTGTCAGCTCTGGTTTGACAGAAAAATAACCGATACCGATAATCTCATGTTTTCGCAGGGCACTACTTTCGCGACCTTTGCTGATGTATCACTCACCTGCCCTGATGATTTCCAGAGTGGCACGGGAACGGCTAACGGCGGCAGCGTCATGAGCCTTGTTCTTGCACCAGCACACCAACTCATGAATATGCCGAACGAGGTCATCACCGGGCTGGTCATGAAAGACATTCATGACAGATTTCCTAAGTCTCGTGGGGCAAAACTGCTGAAATCAACGATTGTCAAAATTCCCCAATCTGTTTACAAGGCTGTTCCTGATGTCGATCAATACCGACCTGATCAGATCAGCCCTATCAAAAACTTTTTCCTTGCCGGCGATTATACCGATCAACACTATCTCGCATCAATGGAAGGAGCCGCGCTGAGTGGAAAGCTGGTTGCTGAAAAGCTCCTCAGCAAATTCGGTGGCTGAATTAATGTAGCCTGCGCTTGCCATGCAAAATCAACACGAACAACACCGGAAAAAGATGCTGTTTCCAACCGCTGACGCGCAGGTAAAGCTGCTTGAAGAGACTGACTGCGGTATCATTGCGTTCAGTGAAAAGGTTAAAGAATCCGGTAACAGTCCAATCTCAGCCACGACTATCAATGTGTTGCAGATCAACACTGGCTACCGCTGCAACCTCCTCTGCCGACACTGCCATGTTGGTGCCGGACCGGATCGCAGCGAAATGATGACTCGCCAGACAATGCAGCAATGCCTTGATGTTCTTGGTGAAGGCTCCATAAACACCATTGACATTACAGGTGGAGCGCCTGAAATGAACCCTAAATTCCGCTGGTTCATTGAACGTATCAGAGAACGTGTACATGATGCAACAATCCTTGTCCGATCGAACCTGACCCTTTTAACTGCTCATGAAAAATACCGTGACATTCCTGAATTTCTGAAGCAACAAAGGGTCACCCTCATCGCATCACTTCCCTGCTACACTAAGGCAGCTGTTGATTCTGTCAGGGGAAAAGGGGTTTTCGACCGATCCATTGCTGCATTGAAACTGTTCAACAACCTTGGATACGGTAAAGAGGAAAGCGGTCTCGAGCTCAACCTTGTCTATAATCCCGGAGGAGCTTCACTGCCAGAGGAGCAGCTTCAGCTTGAAAGGAAATACCGTAAGCAACTCTTTGAAGAGCATGGCATAGTCTTCAACCAGCTTTATATCATTACTAATATGCCGATCAGCCGTTTTCTTAATGATCTGCTTGAAAACGGCCAGTACTGCCAGTATATGACGCTTCTGGCAAAAAGCTTTAATCCCCTTGCAGTGGACAATCTGATGTGTCGAACAACGCTGTCTGTCAGGTGGGACGGCACACTCTACGACTGTGACTTCAACCAGATGCTCAACCTCCCTCTGGATAAAAGGGTCGAGCAGCATATCAGCTCGTTCAATAAGGAAATGCTCCAGAGCCGCATCATAACCGTCGGCCAGCACTGTTACGGGTGCACAGCCGGTGCTGGTTCAAGTTGTCAGGGAACTCTTGTATGACCCAAGAGGCTCTGCTTATCATTTTCACCAAAAACCCTGAACAGGGATTGGTAAAAACACGTTTAGCAAGTTCCATCGGTGATGAGAAAGCTCTTGAGATTTATGAGAAACTCCGGCAGCATACCGCTTTAATCACCGAAAATGTTGCTGTGAACCGGACCGTATTTTATTCTCACTACCTCCCTTCTACAGACATCTTTGTCGCGGAAAATTTTTCCTTTCAACTTCAGGTCGGCAACGATCTTGGTGAGCGTATGCTTCATGCAATCAAGTGCGGGTTTGACAAAGGGTTTCGCCGCGTCGTGCTTATAGGAACAGACTGTTATGAGTTGAATGCAGCAATCCTGGATTCAGCCTTCGCGGCTCTTAAGCGTGCAGATGCAGTTGTGGGACCTGCCAGTGATGGAGGATTTTACCTTATCGGACTGACCAAGCCCATAGACGAGCTCTTTCTAGGTCGAGAGTGGAGTACAAAGGAGGTACTCAACGGAACCATAGAGGTTCTTCAGCGCCTCGCTTTACCGTATGAACTGCTTCCTGAGCTGTCGGATATCGATACTTTTGATGACCTGAAAAAAAGCGGATTATGGTCGAAATAAGCATAAGCATTATTGTCCCCACCTATAACGAAGAAGCTATCATTGCCGAGTCCTTAAAGGCACTTCTTGCAATAACCGAGCAATCCGAAGGGGTCGAGATTATTGTCAGCGATGCGAGCACAGATGGGACACGAAAAATTCTTTCTGAGTTTCCGGTAACCGTTTGCCACAGTGCAAAAGGACGCGCCATACAAATGAATACGGGTGCGCAAGGAGCCACAGGAGATATTCTCTATTTTCTTCATGCTGACACTTTACCTCCGGAGACCTTTATCCATAATATCCGTTCAGCTGTTGGAAACGGTAAAAAAGCCGGATGCTTCCGGATGAACTTTAACGACAGCAATCCAATAATGAGCCTGTACGGATGGTTCACACAGTTTCCGCTGATGATATGCAGGGGAGGTGATCAGTCGCTTTATATTGATAAATCACTCTTTCAGGAGATCGGAGGATTCGACGAAACCCATCTCGTTATGGAAGATATCAATATCATCAATCGCATCGAAGAGCGCGCAGAATTTCACATTCTTGAAGCAGAGGTCACTACATCGGCCAGAAGGTATCACCAAAACGGTATAATCCGACTCCAGCTGCTCTTTGGAACCATTCATCTGATGTATGCGCTCGGATGTGACCAGGAGACAATTATCAGGTACTACAGGGAGAATATCCGCTGATGAGTGAAGGAAACCCGCATTGGCAGTATCGACCAGCAAACGGGCAATTTTCCCTGATAAAAATACCTTTTAAGAGAGGTGAAGAACTTAGTAAATAGATTGTTATATTGAGCAAAATACGTCTAATTACTTACCCTTAACCACATACAACTATGGCAGCAGAAGAGCTCAACAAACCGGCTGGCGCCCCTAAACCGGCGGCCCCGACAAAATCGGAATCCAATGTCGGTAATGGAGATATGGCTAATTTGATCGGCAACGTGGGCTACCTGATTGACTCGACTATTGAGTCAGTTCAGGGAATAATAAGCTCAGTAAGTTCCGCTACCGGACAGCTGATTGACGGTGTTACCTCAACTATTAATTCTGAACCGGTCCAGGGAATAATCCATAATGTCAACACGGTTTCCGGACAACTGATTGAGGGCGTAACATCAACCACGGGACAGCTGATTGATGGAGTTACCGCTACCATTAATTCAGAGCAGGTTCAAAGTTCTTTTCAGGAACTCGGCAAGTTATGGAAAAATCTGCTTGAAAACCTGAACTCAACAGTCAGCTCCGGTCAGGTGCAGAACTTGTTTGCCAATGTAAATTCCGGACTCGGTCAGCTGGTGAACAACATCGTTTCATCTGGAATACCAACAGGTCAGGACCGGCATAGAAAGGAGATCACACAAATCCCATTCTCTCAGAAAGAGATTGTACCGGAAATAAAAGCTGCTGCGCCAGAAGTAAAAGCTCCAGCTCCAGAAGTAAAAGCTGCTGTTCCTGTAGTGACACCATCTGCACCTGCAGCGAAACCTAAAATCTGATCATTACAAGAACAGGACAGTTTCAAATTGCAATTACTGAAATATAAGAGCTGTATCGAATTTTTTTTAATTGTCCATACAGTTGTTTTATTTCAGTAATTTACTGATATATCTTTCTGCTATCCCGGCCCCCATCAAAACAAAGATAACGTTGAAAGAGGATCATAAAAGTAACAAGCAGACCAGCAAGCAAGGGGATGAATCAAGGAAAAGGGTTGTTCTTATCGCTGATGACGACAATACCTCCCGCCGGATTCTAACCCATTATGTTCAAAAAATGGGATATACCGCTGTGTCGGCTGAAGACGGAGAGGAGTGCATACGATGCATTTCCGACCAGCCTTTTGACGTTATCCTTCTTGATATCAATATGCCGAAGAAGGATGGCTTTGAAGTAATGCTGCATTTAAAAGCGCACAATATTTCCACGTCTGTCATTATGGTTACCGCCTCCAATGATATCCCGCAGGCTGTAAAATGTATAAAACTTGGCGCATACGAGTACCTGACCAAACCTCTGGATATTGAGAGGCTTGAGATTGTCATGCGCAATGCACTTGCCGAAGCCACCCTGAAAAATCAAGTTCAACAGCTAAAAAAAGAACTGAAAAACAAGGAACTGTTTCAGAGTATTATCGGAGAAAGCAGTGCACTCAAAGAGACCATGGAACAGGTCCGGCAAGTCATGAATACCGACTTGAACGTGCTTATTCTTGGCGAAAGCGGTACGGGAAAGGAGTTATTTGCACAAGCCATTCATTACGGCAGCATAAGAAAGAATGGTCCCTTTGTTTCAGTCAACTGTGCTGCGATTTCAAACAATCTGGCTGACAGCCTGCTTTTCGGTCATGTCAAAGGATCATTCACCGGTGCAGACAAAGATCATATCGGCTTTTTTGAACAGGCCAACAATGGCACGCTTTTTCTTGATGAGATCGGTGATATGGATTCGGATGTACAGGCAAAAATTCTCCGGGTGATGCAGGAAAGAAAGATTCGAAAAGTAGGGGAAAAATCGGAAAAGGACATCAACATCCGTATCATTTCAGCTACCAACCGGGATTTTTCACTCGCTATAAAAAACAATATCTTCCGCGAAGATCTCTACTACCGCCTGGAAGAATTTCTACTGTTCATACCGACACTTCGCGATAGAGCTGAAGATATCCCCATTCTTGCCCAACATTTTTTAGACGAGTTTGCAAAATCAAACCACATTGAAGCTCTCAAGTTTGATCCAGAGGCTCTAAGGATTCTGGAAAGCTACCAATGGCCAGGAAACATCCGTGAACTTAAGAATGCAGTTCAACGATCAGCAGTTATCCGAAAAGGAAGCATCATTGATACATTGCGTACAGCTTTCGTGCCTGGGTCAACACATGCCAACTCTACCGAGAAAACATTGCCTGAACCACTCAACGAAACAGTCACACCATCACAGAAAAAAAGTGACCCGTGGTCTTTTTCGCTTGAAGAGAACGAAAGAAATGCCATTATTAAGGCTTACAAGGCTTCCCATGGAAATCTCACAAAAACAGCCCGTATGCTCGGCATAGTACGAGCGACTCTTTACAGAAAACTCACTAAATTCGGTCTTGAAAATCTGAAATCTAACTAACACTTTTTTTCTTTACCATCCGGGTTATTTCTGCTGTTTGCGGTGGATACCGGTTCCGGTATGACCAAAGCCTCCCTCACCCCGCACTGTCGTACCGAGCTCTTCAACTTCTTCAAAGCAAACCTGTTCAACTTTTGCAACCACCATTTGTGCAATGCGATCGCCATGATAAACGGTAAACGGGGTTTTGCCATAGTTTATAAGAATTACCTTAACCTCCCCCCTGTAATCGGCATCAATAGTTGCCGGGGTATTAGGAAGTGAGATCAGTGAGCGCAGTGCTAGGCCGCTTCTTGGACGGAGTTGCGCCTCATATCCTTCGGGCAGTTCAAGAGCAAAGCCGGAGGGGATCAACGCTGTTGTAAAAGGCTCTATAGTTATCGAGTCTTCAAGACATGCGGAAATATCCATTCCTGCAGCATGGGCAGTTGCATAAATGGGGAGTACCGCTTGTTTGTTAAGGCGAACAATCTTTACTTTCAGCATTGGCAGGGAATGTGATATTTTTCATTTTCTTCACGGGTTCAAATATAACAGGAATAATGACAAGGCAATTGGAAAGTTCAGCTGAACAAGTGTATGCGCTTGCATTCGGCGCTCATCCTGATGACGTTGAACTGGCATGCGGAGCCACTCTTCTGAAAATCATGAGTGAGGGTCGTACTGTTGCTGTATGCGATCTGACAAGAGGAGAGATGGGCACACTCGGCACCGCGGAAACGAGGAAATGTGAGGCTAAAGCTGCAGCTGAAGTTATGGGGTACGAGAGTCGTTCCTCCCTTGACCTGGGAGATTCAAAATTATTCTATACCGAAGAAAACCTGACGGAGATTATCCGGGTCATCAGGCACTTCAGGCCTGACGTGGTTTTTGCCAACCCGCCTGATGAACGCCACCCCGACCACTCGAAAGCCTCCAGGCTGGTTACCGATGCCTTTTATTATGCAGGCCTTCAAGAGCTTCAGACAACCATGAACGGAACTGTGCAGAAGCCCCACCGGCCTCAACACCTGCTTTACTATGTCCAGTTCAAACACCTTGATCCAGACGTCATTGTTGATGTCTCGGAAACCTTTGATGCATCCAGAAAGGGAGTGCTTGCATTCGGTTCGCAGTTTTACCGCAAAGGAAGTACGGAGGAGCCTAAAACACTGATTAACCGCAAGGAATTTCTTACCGGGCTTGAAGCGCGTGCAAGGTATTTCGGTGAACAGATCGGCGTTATGTATGGCGAAGGGTTTCTGCTTTCGGGGACCTTGGGGATTAGATCGTTTAGTACCGTTTTCTCTGGAAAAGCACAGGAAAACGGTTAAAGAGGGGAATAGGTCTTATAGGACTTATAGGACCTATGGGACTTATATATTTTTTGGCGGATTAGGGGAGGGATGAAAAAAAGAAGGAAAGCTTCTGAATGGGTTGTTTTAAATGTTTGGGTGATCAATCATTATGAGTGAAGAAAAAGAGATTTGCACATCAACGATGAATGTATTGATCGTTGATGACGAGAGCAACATCAGAAAAACCATGATGATGTTTTTCGAGATCAGGAATCACAAAGTCACTACGGTATCCAACATTCAGGATGCCTTGACTGAGGCCCGATTACAGATATTCGATATTGCATTCGTAGATATCCGGTTAGGCCTGGAGAGTGGACTTGATCTGGTGTCTTCTCTGCTGGCCCAGTCACCATGGCTGAAGATTGTCGTCATAACGGCTTTCGCATCAGTGGATACAGCTGTCGAAGCGATGAAACGCGGGGCTGCAGATTATCTGCCAAAACCATTTATGCCGGGTCAGCTCAAACTTGTTCTTGAAAGACTTGCTTCAATCCGGATGCTTGAACAGCGCATCACCCTTCTTCAGGACGATCTGAACCGTAAAGATCCGGATGCATCACTGCGCTCCAGTTACCCGCCAATGCAAAGGGTGATAGAACTATCCCGACAGGTTTCAGCTTCCGATGCAGTTGTGATGCTTAGGGGACCGAGTGGTACGGGAAAAACCATGATTGCCCGATTCATCCACTCCTGGAGTCATAGGTCCGACAAACCATTCGGTGTTATTTCCTGCCCGTCACTGAACCAGGAGCTTCTTGAAAGCGAGCTGTTCGGTCATGTAAAGGGAGCGTTTACCGGCGCTCTTCGAGATAATCCCGGGCGGGTGGCAAGTTGCGAGGGTGGAACCCTTTTCCTTGATGAAATAGGTGAACTTCCGCTTCCAATCCAGTCGAAACTGCTGCGTTTCATTCAGGAGCGGGAATATGAGCGTGTCGGCGATCAGCACACCCGAAAAGCAAATGTTCGTATTATTGCAGCCACAAATGTTGATCTCGAGTCCGCCGTGGCTTCAGGTCGTTTCCGCGAGGATCTCTATTATCGCCTCAATGTTATTCAGATAACGCTTCCTTCCCTGGCCGAGCGTTCAGGGGATGTCGAAGAGATTGCCGGAAACATGCTTGCATTTTTCAATGCCCAGAACCACAAGGCCATTCAGGGATTCAGCCCTGAGGTATTACGCATTTTTCGCGATTATGGCTGGCCGGGCAACATCCGCGAGCTCCGAAATGTGGTTGAACGGGCGGTGATCCTTTGTACGACCGCTGTTATCGGTGAGGAACTTCTACCCGAAACAATTGCCTCCACCTTGCCGCCACAGATTAAAATCGGTGATAGAATAACGCTGGAAACTCTCGAAGAGCTGCATATTCGCAGGGTACTTGCTTCGACCTCCTCAGTACAGGAATCTGCTGAGGTACTGGGCATCGACAAGGCAACACTCTGGAGAAAGCGCAAGCAGTTCGGGCTTTAATCGCACTCCTCTTTACCCCTTTTGTTTCAATTTTGACGCTGCCCACTGGTGGACGTTGAATTTTGCACTCTCACGCCTTTGGAGACCGTGCAATTTACACCCCGAATCCCCTCTTTATCGACCGCATCTACCCGGTTTTCCTTGATTCTGTGTCTGGCACGTTATTTGTAAAAGAGCAGATAAAGATTGAATCATGAAAATCGGAATCAGACAGAAACTTTTGTTCGGATTGAGCGGCATGCTGGTCATCGTTGCAGCAATCAGCTTTGTGACCATCCGTCAGATCGACATGCTCGGGAAATCCCTGGCCATCGTACTGAAGGAGAATTACCAGAGCGTGGTGGCCTCTCAGGATATGAAAGATGCGCTGGACAGTATCAACAGTGCGGAGCTTAACTCGTTTCTCGGCAATCACGACAAGGATATGCAGATAATGGTGAACAAACATAAAGCGAAGTTCATCAATGCACTTGATCGCGAACTGCACCTTATCACCTTGCCGGGCGAACAGGAGCGTGCTGATCGGATTCAGCATCTGTCAAAAGAGTATTTCAGCATCCTTCCCCAGGTTATGGAGAGTTCAATAAGCGAGCCGGATCGCCGGACTCTCTATTTCACAAGGCAGGTGCCAGTGTTCAACGAAATCAAAAAAGTTGCCCAGGAGATTCTCAATATGAATCAGGCAAACATGATTACAGAAAAAAATGCGACACAAAGCCTGGCGATTTCAGCCCGATGGAGGATGCTTTCCGTCAGTTTGGCCAGCGTTCTCTTCTCCATACTGCTGAGTTATCAAATTCACCGTTGGGTGTTCCATCCTTTACGACGTTTGATTGAAACGACAGAAGAGATCCGCCGCGGCAATCTTGAAGTTGTTCTGCAGACGGCAGCCCATGATGAAGTAGGCCAGCTGTCGCGTTCGTTCAATGCCATGCTGATTGCTCTCCGTCAGAATCGTAACAGTGATATGGCGAATCTGATCCGGAGCCGCAAGTTGACAGAGGATGTGTTCCGAGTATTACCTGTGCCGGTTGCTGTGCTTGATTCCGAGGGAGAGGTCAGGGTTTCAACCGAAACGGCAGTCCAGCTTTTTGGCCTGAAACCGGGAGTTTCGGCAAGAGAACTTCCATTTTCCTGGATTTCGGGGCTGCTTGACAAGTCGTTTGCTACCCGGAAACCTGCTTCACTTGACGACAAGGGTTATGTGCAGCAATTCGTCAGCAACAAGGAATATTTCTTCAAGCCTGAAGCAGTGCCAATCATCTCAGCATCAGATCCGGAATCAGGTGATGGCGACGGCACAATTCTGATAATGAGCGATGTGACGCAAATGCACGAACAGCAGGAGATGAAGCAGGGGATGCTCTCCACGGTGTCGCATCAGCTCAAAACTCCACTGACCTCGCTGCGCATGTCGATTCACTTGCTACTTGAAGAAGAGGTAGGTGCCCTGAATACGCAGCAGACCGAATTGATGGTTGGAGCGCGGGAAGATTGTGAGCGCCTTGTCGAAATGCTCGATGACCTGCTCGACCTCAACAGGATCGAATCGGGCAAGGCATACCTTGAACCCCGACCAGTGCAGCCTTCCCTTCTTGTTCGGGAAAGCATGGAGCCTTTTTTGAGTGAGGCTAAAGACCGCAACGTCACCCTTACGGAGGCCATAGCCGATGACTTGCCGGATGTATTTGCTGACCCAGTAGGTATCCGGCATGTTTTTGCAAATCTCTTTTCCAATGCTCTGCGATTTACCAGCCCCGGCGGTACCGTGAGGGTAGGAGCCGGAAGGGTGGAGGACTTTGTCCGATTCTTCGTCGAAGATACCGGATCAGGAATTGCTTCTGAACACATGGCTTATTTGTTTGAGCAGTTTTTCAGGGCGCCTGGTCAGGATGTGCGTTCCGGTGTCGGCTTGGGGCTTTCCATAGTCAAGGAGCTCGTCGAAGCTCAAGGCGGGATGGTCTTTTCACAAAGCCAGCCAGGTAAGGGATCCCTGTTCAGCTTCACGTTGCCGATCCATAAACATCAGGTTTCAACCGGTGAGCTTCCGATAAACGGACGGGCATGAAGACGATAAACATTCACAAGGGAGTCTATCTGGAGTTACTGATTTTTCTACTGTTGTCTTGATTCATCAATTATTCGGAGGTTGCTATGGAGTATTTCGTCTTACCAGTTCTTGTTGCCTGTGCGGTCTATCTCATGATCGCCGTTGTGTCACCCGAAAAATTTTAAAGGAGTTCTTTATGCAACTACTCATGCTGCTTCTCTTTATTGCCTTGCCTGTTCTGCTTTCATGGCCGCTGGGCCGTTTCATGACAGCAGTCATGAATCCTCCGATCAACTCCAGTGATGGCCGGATGGAAATCCTTCTGAGAAAAACCGGCGGAAGGATGCTCGACAGAGAACAGGATTGGAAAGGCTACCTGATCTCCATGCTCTTTTTCAACGCCATCATGTTCACTGCTGTTGTCCTCATGCTTGCACTGCAGCAGATGCTTCCGCTCAATCCTGACGGCAAGGGCCCTCTTGAAGCAAGCCTTATTTTCAATACGGCGGCTTCATTTGTGACCAACACCAACCTGCAGCATTACGCCGGTGAAGTTTCGATGAGCTATTTCTCCCAGCTTTTCGCCCTGACCTGGCTGCAGTTTGTTTCAGCCGCAACGGGCATCGCCTGCTTTACCGCATTGGCCAGGTCACTGGCAGGCAGAACACTTGTCGGCAACTTTTACCGCGATCTGCTCCGCTCAACCCTCTTCATCCTTCTGCCGCTTTCGATTATTGTAGCTCTTCTGCTCGTCGTTGGAGGAGTGCCCATGACATTTGAAGGAGCCGCCGCAGCCCGAACGCTCGAAGGAGCGATGCAGACCATCGCCCGGGGACCGGTGGCAGCAATGGTAGCCATCAAACAGCTCGGCACGAACGGAGGCGGATTTTTCGGCCCTAATTCGACACACCCTTTCGAAAACCCATCGTTCCTGACCAATTATATCGAATGTATATGCATTCCTCTGATTGCTATGGCAACAGTATGGATGTTCGGACGCATAACCGGTCGGATGCGCCATGCCGCAGTGATCTTTTCTGTAATGCTTCTGCTGCTCGTCCTGAAATCGGGCATCGCGCTCAATCTGGAAAGCGCTCCTGCTATGGCTTTCAAGGGATTGCCAATTGAGAGCGTATCGAATCTCGAAGGTAAAGAGCTGCGTTTCGGACCTTCCGGAACAGCTGCAATGTGGGCTGCCGTCACAACAGCTACCAGCAATGGCTCAGTCAACTGCATGCACGACAGCCTCAATCCGCTGACCGGCCTGGTGCCGCTCGCAGGCATGTGGCTGAATGTGATTTTCGGTGGCGTGGGGGTAGGATTCATCAACATGTTCATCTTCATTATCGTCGGAGTCTTCATCTGCGGCATGATGGTCGGAAGGACACCCGAATACTGCGCCCGGAAGGTTGAAACCCATGAAATGAAGCTTGCACTTCTTGCGCTGCTGGTCCATCCGCTGCTGATCCTTGTCGGGACCGCCCTGTTCGCATCCACCACCTGGGGAGCAAGCACCGTGCTCAATAAGGGCGCACATGGATTCAGTGAGATTCTCTATGAGTTCAGTTCGGCGGCTGCCAACAACGGCTCAGGATTCGAAGGCCTCGGCGACGGGACAGTGCCATGGAACGTGTCTACCGGACTGGTCATGCTGCTGGGGCGTTTTATCCCCATCATTCTGCCGCTGGCGATCGCAGGCTCAATGGCTGCAAAAAAACCTGTTCCGGAAACCACAGGGACGCTTCGCATTGATACACCGCTTTTTGCTGTCGTCATTCTCGGAAGCGTGCTTCTGATCGGTGCACTGCTCTTCATGCCTGTCGCAGTGCTTGGGCCTGTAGCCGACTACCTTTCGACTTCTATTCAATAAATGAATCCTGAAACAATGATGAATAACCTTAACAGCATTAACCCTGAGAGCATGCAAGAGAGTCTCGCAGGCAAAACAGAACGGAGAAAGGCGCGCAATGCCTCAATATTTGAAGGGTCCCTGGTCAGTGCAGCAATAGTGCAGGCGTTCAGGATGCTCAATCCGGCGGTCATGGCTAAAAATCCTGTCATGTTCATTACTGAAGTTGGGGCGGTTTTGACAACGGCAATTACAGTGTATGACGCCTCGCTCAACAAACCGGGGTTGATCTACAATCTGGCCGTGCTGCTGGTGCTATGGGTGACCGTCCTCTTTTCAAATTTTGCGGAATCGCTTGCCGAGGCTCGTGGAAAGGCGCAGGCAGACAGCCTCAAACGCACACGCCAGAACACGGCGGCAAACAGGTTTCGTGATGGCAAAGTGACGCAAGTCAACTCTGACGAACTTAAGGAAGGCGATCTTGTCGTCGTTTCAGTCGGCGAACTTATTCCTGGTGACGGAGAAGTTGTCGAAGGCGTTGCAATGGTCGATGAATCGGCCATCACAGGAGAATCAGCACCAGTCGTAAGGGACGCTGGTGGTGACCGGTCGGGGGTCGTGGGTGGAACCAGGGTGATCTCCGACCGGATTATTGTAAAAATTACCGTTTCGGCTGGAAACTCGTTCCTCGACCGGATGATTGCCCTGGTTGAAGGAGCCGTGCGACAGAAAACACCGAACGAACTCGCCTTGACGGTGACGCTTGCCGGATTGACCCTTGCGTTTCTGATGGTGACGGGTACGCTCTGGCCGATCGGCAGATATTTCGGAATCACTCTTTCAGTACCAACCTTGGTTGCACTGCTGGTATGCCTCATTCCGACCACCATAGGAGCCTTGCTTTCTGCAATAGGACTTGCTGGTATGGACCGGGCACTGTCGGCCAATGTACTTGCCAAAAGCGGCAAGGCCGTCGAGCTTGCTGGCGACATCGACACATTGCTCCTCGATAAAACCGGCACGATTACGATGGGTAATCGCCAGGCAACCAGCTTCATTCCACTGAAGGACGTAGACTCCAGCTATCTTGCCAGGGTAGCCATGGAATCATCATTCAGCGACGAGACTCCTGAAGGACGCTCCATTGTGACACTTGGCGAAAGCATACTGAAGTCAGAGGCACCCAGGGAAACATCGAGTGCCGAAGTTATTCCCTTTTCGGCCCAGACCCGACTGAGCGGCCTTGATTTTCCAGACGGAAGAAAGCTGCGCAAGGGTTCAAGCGATGCGGTAAAAAAATATATCACTGACCAGGGTGGCACCTTTCCCGGGGAGCTTCAGGCAATTGTCGATACTGTTGCCCGTAAAGGTATGACTCCGCTTGCTGTTGTCGATGGCAACCGGGCGCTTGGGGTTATAGAGTTGTCCGATGTGCTCAAGCCTGGTATAACAGACCGGTTCAAACGGTTGCGTTCCATGGGACTGCGGGTCGTGATGGTGACCGGCGACAATCCGCTCACTGCAGCTGAAATCGCAAGGCAGTCAGGTGTCGACGACTATATAGCAGAAGCGAAACCCGAAGATAAACTCCAGTATATCCGCACCGAGCAGCAGAAGGGACGTCTTGTCGCCATGATGGGTGACGGAACGAACGATGCGCCGGCCCTTGCGCAGGCAGATATCGGGGTAGCCATGAATTCCGGAACACAGGCGGCAAAAGAGGCTGGGAATATGGTCGATCTTGACAGTGATCCTACAAAGCTGATCGAGATCATCGAAATCGGCAAGCAGCTCCTGATGACCCGTGGAGCGCTGACCACCTTTTCCATCGCCAACGACGTTGCAAAATATTTCGCCATCATTCCAGCGATGTTTCTGCTGGCCATCCCCGGACTTCGTGTGCTGAACATCATGCAGCTCTCGACGCCGGGCAGCGCAATTCTTTCTGCGTTGATTTTCAATGCGATAATCATTCCCATGCTCATTCCGATAGCCATCAAGGGGGTAAAATACCGTCCTCTCGGGGCTGAAGCGCTTTTGCGGAAAAATCTGCTCGTTTATGGTGTCGGCGGTGTCGTGGTGCCTTTTGTCGGCATCAAGCTGATCGACATAATGTTATCAATAACCGGTTTGTTCTGAAGGAGTACCATCACATGAAAACCACACTTATGGAAGATACAGGAGCCAATATTGCGGCATCGCTCAGAATTGCACTTGCGACTATTGTGCTGTGCAGCGGGCTCTATCCGCTCTTCATATTCAGCTTTGCCCACTTTGCAGTGCCAGAGGCCGCTTCAGGCTCACTGGTTCGAAACCAGGCAGGAAAAGTTGTCGGCAGCAGGCTTATTGCCCAGGCATTCACGAAGCCGGGCTATTTCTGGCCACGTCCATCGGCTGTAAAGTACACCGCAGAAGCAGCAGGGGGAAGCAATCTCTCTCCTGCAGGTCCCGAAGTGCGCGAACGTGCGCTGAAAACAGTTAAAGAGTATGGTGCCGACTCCCGGCACCCTCTTCCTGCGGATCTTGCTGCAACATCCGGCAGCGGGCTTGATCCCCTCATTACCCTTCGGGCAGCTCTTTTTCAAGCGTCGAGGGTTGCTCATGCCAGAGGGATGGCTCTTTCAGATGTCGAGGCGGCAATACGTCGCCACGCTGACGGACAAAAGATCCTGGGGTCAGGAGAGGGCTTGGTCAATGTGCTGGTGTTGAACATGGAACTCGATGCAGCCGGGAAAACCACTATGGTTCCCCGATAGTAAAAACTGGAGGTATATCCTATGGAAGAAAACAGGGCGGATAGCTTTCTGCGCTTGATACAACGCTCGCAGCGCGGTCGCCTGAGGATTTACCTCGGGTACTGCGCCGGCGTAGGAAAAACCTACCAGATGCTGCTCGAAGCAAAGCGTCTTCTCGGACAAGGGGTCGATGTCGTTGTGGGTATTGTCGAAACACACGGCAGAAAAGAGACGGAAGCCCTGCTCGAAGGCCTTGATATCATTTCCCGGAAAAAGTTGACCTATCGGGGCATTGAAATTACGGAAATGGACATCGATGCCATTATAAAGCGTCATCCGGCAGTGATAATGGTCGACGAACTTGCCCATACCAATGTTCCTGGCTCCAGGAATGCGAAGCGGTATCAGGATGTCGAGGAGATTCTGGCGGCCGGGATTCATGTGGTTTCGACACTCAACATCCAGCATCTGGAAAGCCTCTATGAAACCGTCGAGCAGGCCACCGGCGTCAAGGTCAAGGAGCGTTTACCCGACCGGATGGTGATTCAGGCTGATCAACTGGTTAATATCGATATCGCAACGGATGACCTGTTGCAGCGCATGAAAGAGGGAAAAGTCTATATGGCAGGCAAGACTGAGTCGGCGCTCCTGAATTTTTTCAGGCAGGAAAATCTTGAACAGCTCAGAGAACTGACCCTTCGTGAGGTGGTTGCCCAAATCGACTCGAAGCGCAGCAGCCCCGAGCAGAATGAACCGTCAACCAGTCCGGATCAGGTTATGGTCTGCCTCAGTTCAAAGTCGGAAAACAGCGCGGCCTTGCTGCGATATGCTTCACGAATCGCCGGCCGACTGAACCGCAACTGGTATGCCGTCTATGTCCAGAGCCTTTCAGAAAGCCCTGAAATGATCGATGCCGGCATCCAGCGCAAATTGTCTAATACTCTTGCCCTTGCCCAGCAGCTCGGAGCAACGGTTTTTACCTACAAGGGCAACGATTTTGTTTCAACCGTCCTTCAGTTCGCCAGAGAGTACAGAGTTGGCAATATTGTGGTCGGCAATTCAGGAAAACAGGTTCCCCTCTGGCACCGTTTGATCGGCAGGCGCAGTATCACCGAACGACTGATACAGGAGAGTCTCGGGATCACCATAATTGTTCCTGACATTCGCAGCCAGGATAATCTCCAAAAGAAAAAACGCGCCGCCGATTATCTCTCGGGTATTCCTTTCAATCTGCCGGGTAAACAGCCGCCGCCGGACGACAGGGAGAGTGCAATTGTTCAGGCCAATGTTCTGCTCTGGAATGAGGTGCTTGAAAAGGATGCTGCCATTCGGCAGTTGCTCGAAAAGCTTTGCACAACGCACTCCTCGATTCCTTTCGATTATGCATGGAGAGCGATACTCGAACGGGAAAAACAGGGCGTAACCTTTATCGGCGAAGAAATTGCCATACCCCATGCCCGGCTTGAAGGGATTGAATCTGCCGTTCTTGCCATCGGGGTCAGCAAGCTCGGAATTTATGATCCCGGATCCAACAATACAGCAACACTTATGTTTCTCATGCTCTCACCAGTCACTCAACCTGACAGCCACGTCAAGTTGCTCGGGATGCTCTGCAAAATGGCTGGTGACAGCCAGTGGCGCGCCTCCATGCGTCAAGCCGGCTCAGAAGAGGAGGTCATGCACATTATTCGATACTGGTTAGCTGAACAGAAAAAGAAATGAAGTGCCAGTTTTGTTAACACATTACAGAATAACAGAATACACTAAATTTTGCTTTAAATGTTAACATGGAGGAAAGATGTCAAAGGAACAGGTAATAGCGTGGTGGGAAACTCAATCATTTCCTGAAAGGTGGCGTGTTGATGTTTTGAAAGAAAATAGCGAAGGCGAGTTTGCGGTAGTCCTCAAAAGCGGAAGCCCCGATTTCCCTGTCAAAGTCGAGGAGTTTGGGCCGTTTGAAGAGGACACATTAATTTATTCTCTTAAGACCACCTTCCCTTCTGCGGAAATCTGCTTGAAGTTTTGAGATGATTTTTATTCATATGTTACTGGGAAAGATAGGGTATCCCTATCAAACCAGCTGCAACTAACTGGTTGGATGAAATGACCTCATAAGGCGAGTTCCAAGGTTTTTAAGAACTCGCCTCACCATAGGATTCCTAACGTTGAGCAGCTGCTGATGATTCATGGAAATCATATGCATGTAATGATGAGTCTTTAATGAACAGTGACTCATCACCGCTTTCACCAGTCCGGATTCTGTAGGCTCCTGTAATCTCCGACACAAAAATCTTTCCGTCTCCGACCTCTCCGGTCTGGGCATGCTTTAAAATACACGTGATTGTTTTCTCCATATTAATGTCGCGCACAACGATTGATAGTAATCGCCTGGAAATGAGCGATGTCTCTCTGATACACCCCCGATAGATTTCCTTTTTGAATTTCGTGTCATTACCCTGGCCTGTAACGTCCCACCAAGAAAAGAAATCAACATCAATCTCATGGAGAGCTTGCTTCAACTCTTCATACTTGCTTGCCCGAATGATAGCCTCAATTTTTTTCATGGTTTTATTTTGGTTTGGTTTTAACAACAAGATTTAGTCCTGATCAAAACAGTTAAAAAAATCGGTATGCCTTCGCTCAATCAATCTTACCCGGAACTCTCCCCTATTCAAGTTCGATTTGGATTTTAGAATGGGGGAATTCAGCTCTGAGCGCATTGAGTAAAAGGTCCTCCTGAATAGGCCCAAATTGATCAACATTTACGGGGAAGTAGGGACTTTCACTTCCGTATACAAACTCATATTTTCCGCAGGGGCTTTTTTTCAGATACTCAACACGCCACCCTTCTCTATCCCCAAGAGTTCCCCACCGAACAAGAATCAAATCATCTGTCATATTGCCTCCTTGTTTCACCGATTCTTTATCTGAAGCCACATTTAATTATGCAACTCTCATGCCAATGAAATTTTTGCTGAATAACAAGCACTTGGCAGCAATCAATAAGCCCCAGTGACTGCATATTTCAATTTTGTGCTGTTTGGCAGGGTGCATTATTCAATCCAGCCATAGAGAGCGGTTTATTATCCAGAAGGGATAAGAGGCTGAAAAACTCACTTGACTATGGATATATTTTGTTATAACATGTGGTATAACAAAACAGGGAGGCAGAGTTATGCGTGCTACAGTAACAAAGATTGGTAATTCAACAGGTGTTATCCTGCCTAAGGCAGCAGCTGATCGCCTTAAGGTAAAGCAAGGGGACGTCGTATTTTTAACGGAAACGCCGACAGGATACACAGTAACCCCCTACGATCCGGAATTTGCAGCGCAAATGGAGGCAGCCCGCCAGGGCATGACAGAATACCGGAACGCTCTCCATGAGCTTGCCAAATGACTTGGCGCTGGCTTCTGGATGAGGTAGTCATTGCCATACATGACGAACAAATTGCAGTGCACGGCGGAAGCCCCGGCATTCGGGATGCCGGTCTTTTGTCCTCTGCCCTTGCTCGCCCCAAACAGAAAGCAAATTACGGAGATTCGTCCCTCTTTGATTTGGCCGCAGCCTATGCCTATGGCATTATTCGTAACCATCCTTTTGTGGACGGAAACAAACGCACAGGGTTTCTTGCTGCCTATGTGTTTCTACACATTAACGGATGGGAACTGAGGTCAAGTGAAGTCGAAGCTGTTAATACGGTTATGGATTTGGCGGCAGGTGAAATGGATGAACCCGGTTTTTCTAACTGGCTTAAAGACAAGTCCGTTATTCGGGCTGCTCGGGAATAAGAAGGAAACAATGGTAGTGTTGTAATACATCCTCTGCAATTTTTGAATCTCTTAACGATCTCTTTTTGATTCGTTTCCTGAAAAAAGGTGAAATCCAAGAACGGGGATTTGCGGAATTCATTTCCCTGACTGCGATGATGATGTCGCTGGTCGCACTCTCCGTCGATACCATGCTGCCCGCCCTCTCAGAAATAGGCCGTGATCTTGGAGTCACCGACAACAACAGCTCACAGCTCATCATCTCCCTGTTTTTTTTCGGAATGGCTTCCGGACAACTGCTCTACGGCCCGGTGTCAGACAATACAGGGCGCAAACAGGCTATTTATCTGGGTTACGGCCTTTTCATAACCGGGTGCCTGCTTTCGCTCGTCGCCACTACCCTGCCTGTCATGCTGGCAGGGAGATTACTGCAGGGATTCGGAGCGGCTGGCCCCCGCATTGTCTCGGTCGCAATTGTCCGCGACCAATACGAGGGCAGAGCCATGGCCCGCGTCATGTCATTCGTGATGACGGTTTTCATCATCGTACCCATTATAGCCCCGACCCTCGGACAGGGTATGCTCTATCTTGCAGGATGGCGTGCCATCTTCGCTTCGTTTCTCATTCTGGCTCTGCTCTCGCTTGTCTGGTTCGCCCTCCGTCAGCCCGAAACTTTGGCGAAAGAACAAAGAATTCCGTTCTCGATCAGCCGGATCATCGGTACCATGATGACAATTTTCTGCAACCGCAGCGCAATCGGCTATACGGTAACCGCCGGTCTTGTATTCGGCTTTTTTCTCGGCTACCTCAATTCAGCACAGCAGATTTTTCAGGAATTATATGCACTCGGAGCAGCATTCCCCTACTATTTCGCCTTTCTTGCCCTCTCAATAGGCTGCGCATCACTATTCAACGCAAGGTTTGTGCTTCACCACACCATGCAGTCCCTTTCAAAACGCGCCCTCATTTCCATCAGCGCCCTCTCAGCCGGATTCTTTCTACTCGCCCTCTGGAATCCACGGACATCCCCCACTCTGGACCCTCATGGCATACCTCTTCGCAACGTTTTTCGGCACCGGAATACTCTTCGGCAACCTCAACGCCCTCGCAATGGAGTCCCTCGGAAAAATCGCCGGTATCGGAGCCGGCGTTGTAGGCTCCCTCTCAACCTTCATCTCCCTCATAGCAGGAACCGCAATCGGTCAGTGCTACAACGGAACCGTCCTCCCTCTCACAGCAGGTTTTTTCATACTCAGCCTGGCATCCCTCGCCGCTATGCGATGGGCAGAAAAATAATCTGACAACACCCCAAGCACGGCTAACCGTCGAAACAAATTACGATTGTAATGGGCTTTTTCTGAAATGCAGAAAAAAACAACATCTTGAAACATTGTATCCCAGCAGAAAGTATACCAAAGATTATAAATTAAGAGGGAAGTTATGAGCGACTATAATGATAAAGAACTTCTTGATTCAATTGAATCTGGAGAATGGCAATCAGTAAATAATTTTGATGAAATTAAAACAAAATTCATGACGGCTGCATCAGAAACAGCCTTAAAAGATTACAGGATCAATGTCAGGATTTCTAAACGAGATGTTGAGGTATTAAAAACCAAGGCATTGGAAGAAGGGATCCCATATCACACACTCGTTACCAGTATTTTACATAAATATGTAACTGGAAAATTGACGGATGTGAGCAAAAAAAATCTTACCTGATATCCCGCTGAACCGAATTTGCAGAGCAAATGGAGGTAGCCCGTCGCGGCATGTCAAAAAAGTTTATTATTCGGATCGCACGGGAATACTCTTCGGCAACCTCAACGCCCTCGCAATGGAGTCCCTCGGAAAAATCGCCGGTATCGGAGCCGGAGTTTTAGGCTCCCTCTCAACCTTCATCTCCCTCATAGCAGGAACCGCAATCGGTCAATGCTACAACGGGACTGTCCTCCCTCTCATAACTGGATTTTTCATACTCAGCCTGGCATCCCTCGCCGCTATGCGATGGTCAGAAAAATAAACTGACAAAACATCCCCGGCACGGCTTACCGTCGAAACAGCAAGAAGCAAGTAAGGTCGCACACCAAAGACAGCAGCGGATGATCTATTCGAGCGGATGGAAAAGAAGTTGAGCAAAAATAATAAAAAGCAGCATCGTTGAGATTAGCTAGATACCCCGTAACAACCATCAAAACCCCAATCAGACAGCTCCCTGGTCGAGTTTTACTCCATTGGCGTCAAGAGAGCTTATCATGAAATACAGTTATACAATTTCCTCCATCTCTCTTTGACTTGTACATTGCAATGTCTGCATGCTTCATCAACGATAGCTCTTCCCGACCATGATTGGGGAACACGGCGATACCCATGCTGCATGAAATATTGATGGTATGCCCTTCTATTTCGAATGGCTTCTTTAATGCGGACAGGATTTTTTCTGCAGTTGCAACAGCATTCGAAATTTCAGCAATATGGGGTAGCAACACAACAAACTCATCGCCACTGAGGCGAGCAAGAGAATCCCCGCCTCTTTGCAATTTTTCGCTTGTTCGGCTTGCTACCTCTTTCAGTAATAAATCACCGATATAATGGCCAAATGTATCATTAACCTCTTTGAACTTATCGAGATCAAATAGCATCAATGCTGCCATTGTTCTGTTCCGTTGACCTTGGGCAAGAGCCTGAGTTATCCGGTCAGAGAGAAGACGACGATTTGGAAGACCTGTCAAAGAATCATGCATGGCAAGATCTTCAATAACAAAGTTCTGCTCCTTCAATAGTTCATTCTTTTTGTCAGCAATTTTTTTAGCGACAATATCCCAGGCGATATCTGCAAGGGTCGACACCCATTTGACATCATCCTCATCATACTCAGTGCACTTGTTGCCAACCCCGACAATCGCAACGACTTTATCATCACGCAAAACAGGGACAACCACTTCACGTTTGACTTCGGCCTGAGCTTCGGGCATCCCTTTGCGACATTGGAGTGATGCAGAATCATTATGAATAAAAGCTTTCCGTTCGCGCAGAGCATCGGCCAATAAACCAACCTGATCGACAGGATAGTGCTGAATCTCGCTTGTCGCTTTGCACATATTCCTTTTGGTGTTGGTTGACCATGCCTGCAAGGAGAGTGTTGTCTGGTCTTCGGCTACAAAATGGAAGCGACTGATGGAGCTTTTGGTCAATCGTTCGGCCACATCAAGTGTCATTTGCAGCAGTTCTCCTATAGAATGAGTTGCTTCCATAGTAATGAGAGAAAAACGGAAAGAGGTGACAGTTTCGTATTGCTTGCGTTCTGTGATGTCATGAATAATTGAATAGAGAAGAGTCTTTCCAGAGATCTCTATCTTGCTGCTGAACACATCAACATCACGAATAGAGGCGTTTGCTCTCCGGTGCCTGAATGAAAAATGATTTTTTTCGCCTGATCTGCTTTGCTCCATGCCTGCCATGGTCTCTGCAGGAGAGAGTGAATTGATTTCCTGTACGTGCATCCTGCGGAGTTGTTCAATTGGCCATCCATAAAATATTGCTGCTGCCGGGTTGGCATCAACAATCATACCATCCTCCGGATCAGTGATCAGCATCACGGTATGATGGTTCTGAAACAAGGCTTTGTATCTCGTTTCGCTTTTCCGCAAATTTTCAACCCCTATCCGCGTTGCCTCTCTGGTGCGCAATACCGTAATTGCATAGGCCAGATTGTCCACAAGAGTTGTGAGCAGCTCCATCTCCATTGCATCAAAGGCATCTGGATGAGAGGAATAAACCGTTACTGCGCCAAACGACTTATTTCCTGCTTTCAAAGGTAAGCCAACAACAGAGGTGTAACCGCGTTGTGTCGCATCCATACGCCAGGGCTCGAATAGCGGATCGTTAAGTATATTACGGGTAAGCGATGGTTTTCCCTTACGGATTGCGGTTCCTGTCGGGCCGCGTCCACGGTCAACATTTGCCCAAGAGACCTTCATGCGACTCCGATAACCTTCGTCAAAACCAGCATGAGCAACAGGGTTAACACTTTTTGCCTTGTCCTGTTCCGCATAACCCACCCATACCATCCGATAACCACCGATTTCAACGATGATGCGGCAAATTGCATCCAACAATTCCACTTCATTACGTGCATGAAGAATTATCTCATTACATTTACCCAACAACTGAAGTTTGCGGTTTGACCAGATAAGGAAGTTTGCTGACTTCTTGCTCTCGGTGATGTCGGTTCCGAGACCAATTATGTATGTATCATTGTCAATGACCACCTTTTTACCTCTCAATTGAAACCAACGGAATTCCGGACCACCTCTGACAAGAATCCTAACTTCGATAGAATTCTCAACGCCGTTCATAACATCCGAAATTGTTTCTTTTAGAAACATACGGTCATCTGGATGAACAGCTTTTAAAGCATTGTTGGGAGCCCTCTCTTTCCCTGATTCACTCATTATTAAACCACTAAGAACATTGTTCCACATGACAAACTCTCCGTTGGCATCGAACAAATAGAATATACCCGGGAGTGAATTGATAATGGTTTTAATGAGATTCTGCTTATCACCCGCTCCGTTCTGTTTTACCTGCGTGGTTCGAGCGGAATCTGAAATGCCATTCTTTTTACGGGGCATGGTTATTCAAATTCAAGGTTTATGCCTTGCCAATCCCTTTGTAACATAGAGGGGTTAGCGGTTGAGCAACTTATGTATCAGCTCAAGCAACTCACGTTTGTTGATTGGTTTTTTGATAAAGCGTTCACTCCTCATTCCGGAGCGAGTTCGCCGAACCAATAGGATGCCGTTACCCCGCCATCCATGAGGAAGTCACTGCCGGTTATAAACGCTCCATCTGCGCCCATAAGCAGCGCCCCCACATTTCTAACTTCGTCAGGGGTTCCCGCACGCATGACGGGGCATAGTTCGATCATACGTCGATATCCTTCACCACGAGGGCCACTCAATTCATCTTTGGCAAGCGGAGTAATAATGATGCCGGGGCTAATTGTATTAACCCGTGCACCACGCTTGCCCCATCGTAAGGCTTCGGCCATTACGCGCAATGAGTTTCCGCGTTTTGAAAGCTGATAAGCGTGAAGGGAGTCCTTGATCTGGTCTGACTGAAGCATTGGAAGGGCGAGGAGTTCTTCGACCGGTGTTGTTGCAAGGGCTTTATCCTGCTCAGCCGTCAAGGCGCCAAGGCGATGTCCTGATTGTGATGCAATGACGACAGCTGAACCTCCATGCGCGATAACATTGCCAAATTCCTCAAGTACAAGCGCGGTTCCGTAGAGATCAACCTTCAGGATTGTTTCCGGCGACGCTTGAGAAGGGGAAACACCCGCTGCGTGAATAACACCAGAAATTTCGCCAAAGGATCTGGCTGTCTTAACAGGGGATTGAACAGAAGCACGTAATGACACATCGACTTTCGCGGTACTGACGTTGAACCCGGCGTCGCTTAAAGTTTTTGCCGCCATATCAGCGTTTTCTTGACGCAAATCAGCGAGCACAAGATGTTTCCCTGCACTGACCCGCCGTGCAATGGCCTGACCGATTGATCCGGCTCCAATGACGACGATAACATTTGTCGGCGTGTGTTTTGTCATATCATTCTCAATCATCTTTTTTGTTGCAGATTAATCCATCGTGACTTCGACGGCATATTGCTCATCCGAAACCTTCTCCATCCAATCAACCACTTTGCCATTGAGGGCTTCCGAGAAAGCAATATGGGTCATCGCTGTTTTTTTCGCAGCACCATGCCAATGCTTTTCGTTGGGTTCGATCCAGACAATATCGCCCGGACGAATTTTCTCAACAGCACCATTCCAACGCTGCACCCTGCCGCAACCGGCCGTCACAATAAGGGTTTGCCCTAGCGGGTGCATATGCCAGGCGGTACGCGCACCCGGCTCGAAGGTGACAACTGCTCCGCCAATCCTTGCTGGTTCAGTTCCTGCAAAGGGCATATCAATTCGCACCGTGCCCGTGAAGTAATCGTCTGGCCCTTTGGCTGAAGGCTCTGAACCGTTTCGTTTGATTTTCATAATTGGATCTCTAAGTCAGGATTTCAAGGAAGCCATGTCGATGACAAAGCGATATTTCACGTCGCCCTTGACGGTGCGGTCATAGGCTTTGTTAATATCCTTCATATTGACCATCTCAATGTCGCAAGTGATGTTGTGTATACCGCAGAAATCCAACATCTCTTGCGTTTCAGGCAATCCGCCTATCAGCGAACCCGCCATAGAACGACGACGGAAGATGAATGGAACGCCACTTACTTCAGTCAAAGGTTCAACGGCTCCAACAACCACCATTGTCGCGTCACGTTTTAGGAGCGCCATATAAGGATCAACATCATGTCCAACAGGAATTGTGTTGAGAAGGAAGTCAAAACTATTTTCCGCTGCCTTCATTGCATCGGCGTTTTTTGACAGCAGCACTTCATCCGCACCTAGCTTCTTGGCGTCTTGTCCTTTTTCGGGTGAAGTCGTAATCATCACCACATGAGCGCCCATGGCGTGGGCTAATTTCACCCCCATATGTCCAAGTCCGCCAAGCCCAATAATACCCACTTTCTGTCCGACCCCGACTTTCCAATGCTTGAGCGGCGAATAAGTTGTAATGCCGGCACAAAGCAGCGGAGCGGCGGCTGCAAGATCAAGATTGGCCGGAATACGGAGGACAAAACGCTCATCAACCGTAATCTTGTCTGAATAACCGCCCAAGGTCATTTTGTGCGGTGTGCCCCCAATCTTGTCTTCGCTTCCATAGGTTCCGGTAAAGCCATTGTCACAATATTGCTCCAAACCATCGTTGCACGAGTGACAGCTACAGCAGCTATCCACCAGACAACCGACACCGGCGAGATCGCCAACCTTGAATTTGCCAACCTTATTACCGACAGCGGTTACGCGTCCGACGATTTCATGCCCCGGAACAAAGGGATATTGAGTTCCACCCCATTCGTTGCGGGCAGAGTGAATGTCGGAATGGCAGACACCGCAATAAAGAATCTCGATTACCACATCGCTTGGACGTGGATCACGTCGTTCAAACTTAAAAGGAATAAGTTCGGTTGTTGCGGATTGTGTAGCATAGCCTTGTGCATTAATGGTCATCATTTCCTCCGTTAAGTTTAAATCGATTTTGTTTTGAGCAAAAAACTTGGCGCAAGAAAGCCTTACAATCCAGTCATTTTCAGCGCACTCTCAGGCAGTCGGGCTCCTTTCAAAGTGATCCTTGAGGCCGCCGTATTAATCTCTTCAAGATCATTTATGGTAAGTTGGACCTTTACTGCACCAAGGTTTTCTTCTAGCCGATGAAGTTTTGTTGTCCCTGGAATAGGGACTATCCATGGTTTTTGAACAAGAAGCCAGGCAAGAGCAATTTGAGCTGGGGTAGTACCTTTGCGTATCGCTACATCACGAACGAGATCAACCAATGCAATGTTTGACTTCATCGCTTCAGGGGAGAAGCGAGGAACCATTGTTCGAAAATCAGACTTATCGAACCTGGTATTTTGATCGATCGTGCCCGTAAGAAAACCAGCACCCAAAGGACTGAAACAAACAAAACCGATACCAAGCTCTTCCAGAGTTGGTAAAAGTTCACTTTCGGGCCCACGCCACCACAGGGAATATTCGCTCTGAACTGCCGTGACAGGTTGAACCGTATGCGCCCGGCGAATGGTCTGAGCACCAGCTTCCGATAGACCAAAGTGCTTGACTTTGCCTTCCTGAATCAATTCTTTTACTGCGCCGGCGACATCTTCAATCGGTACAGACGGATCAACACGGTGTTGATAGAAAAGATCAATCGCATCGACCCCGAGACGCTTGAGGGATGCCTCGGCAACCATCTTCACATGCTCGGGACGGCTATTCACCGCATTTCGGCGTTCTCCGGTATTCAGGTCGATGTCAAACCCGAACTTGGTTGCGATCACAACCCGGGATTTCAATGGTGCGAGTGCCTCACCGACCAACTGCTCATTTATATATGGCCCGTAAGCTTCTGCAGTGTCAAAAAAAGTTACACCAAGTTCTACGGCTTTCCTTATAAGAGCGATCATTTCCTGCTTATCTGCAGCAGACCCATAACCAGAAGTCATGCCCATGCAGCCAAGCCCAAGGGCTGAGACCTCCAGATTACTGTTTCCAAGTTTGCGCTTTTGCATGTGCCCCTGTCGGATAGAAGAATTTTATAAGTACATAAATAGCAACAACACCCCATTTAGTTCACAAAGGTTTAGTCTTCGTATAGTGCAAGAAAAGGAATGAGGAAAAGCTGTTCATGGGTTTTCTTCGCGTTGTAGCTCAAGCACATAGTTGTAAGCGTTTGATTGTTAAACCGATTTTCCCATTTCATAAGCAAGTTTCATGGTGTCACTTTTTTTGATATCCCCGATCTTCCATGCCCCGGTGCCGTAGATAATCCCTTTCTCTTTGGGATTGCCAAGGCATGAGGTAAATCCCCGGAATTCTTCTATGGTTCTTTGCATTGCTTGTGTACTGTTAACCGCGGCAGTGACAATGAAGAAGAACTCTTTGTCATTGATCTCCGTGTAACGGGCACATGTTCTGTCGATAAAGGTTTTCATCTGCCCACACATGGTATAAAAATATACAGGTGTTGCCATCACGATGACATCTGCAGTAATCATCTTTTCCAGAATCTCTTCCATGTCATCTTTTTGCGAGCAGCTTTTTTTTCTGTCAAAACAAGTTCCGCATCCAGTGCAATAATTGATAACCTTATTTTTCAGGATAATTTTTTCAGCGTGATGTCCGGCGTCTTGTACTCCTGAAACAAACTGATCGCAAAGCAGATCCGAGTTGCCTCCTTTTCGGGGACTCGAGGATAAGACAAGTACTGATTTTTTGATGGTGATCATTTGGATGTTTTCCCTTTTTTAACATCTCTTTTTGATTGATTATCCCTGCAGCATTTCCTGATTATACTGATCAATGTAAACCTGATCAGCTAATGCCGGATAGATCAATCCTGCTTTATTCTTGCCTGATCGTCCAAAAGTTCTTGATAATGTGTGGTATCTTATCATATGTAAGGATATTGCCGATGAAGCAAAGAACCGGGATGATTACAATACAAGGAGATGAGTGCATGGTAAAGAAAATTGGCGGCAGTGAGATCACTATCAAGAAGCTTGCCGAAAAAATTACCTTTTTAACTGAAAAGAGCAGCCTGCCTGGCACTGATATTCCTGAATTGTCTATTTACCAGAGGAGTGCTCCTTCCGAGCCGATAAGCTATCTGCACGGGCCGAGCATTTGCCTGATTGCCCAGGGCGCAAAACAGGTTATTCTCGGGGATGAGACCTATGTATATGATGCCAGCCATTTCCTTGTAACCTCAGTAGGGTTGCCGGTCGTTGCACAGATTACCGATGCGAGTGGAGAATACCCTTATCTTGGTCTGGCCTTAAAGCTCAATCTTCGCGCGATTGCTCAACTGATCATGGACGAGAACCTCCCGTTGCCACCCGTCCGACCGTCAGGACGTGGAATGGCTGTAAGCGAGGTTTCAATGCCGTTACTCGATGCCTTTCTCCGGTTGATTGATTTACTTGATGAACCGGAGAGTGTTCCGATCCTTGCACCGCTCGTTCAGCGTGAAATCTATTACCGCCTGCTCGTGGGCGATCAGGGCGTGCGACTCAGACAGATTGTGGAGACGAGTAGTCAGAGCCATCAGATTGCACGGGCCATAGATTGGTTGAAGGATAATTTTACCCAGTCGCTCAGGGTTGATGACCTTGCCGCATACTCCAGAATGAGTACATCGAGTTTCCATCATTATTTCCGTGCATTGACGGCCATGAGCCCGTTGCAGTTCCAGAAGTGGCTGCGACTTCAGGAGGCGAAACGGCTGATGCTCACCGATCACCTTGATGCAGCAAGCGCGGCGATGCAGGTCGGTTACGAGAGTGCATCCCAGTTTAGTCGTGAATACAGCCGACTTTTTGGTGCACCACCGTTGAGGGATATAAAGAGTCTGCATCGGATAAGCACTGGCGACAATAGGTAATGCCCAATTGAGAGACACAAATAGTGCTTTATTCGAATCCGGCAGATTCAGATTCTTGGGTTAAGGTTAGAGTCTTTCGCTGAAGCGCTCTGTTCTTCGTGCGCAATATTTGTTGTATAACAATCAGTATGTAAATCCCACTTTTTCCCCGCACATAAGGACTCAAAATGCAACAACATTTGGCAATTTATCCTCAAAGCCTTACAATGATGGTGCTTAATCAGCAGGTTACATTCTTTGAGACACATACAACATAATCGGGATATACAGATGATTCCAGAGAAATTGACGGAAGTATTAAAGCATGATGGTGTGGTTGCGATTGCAACGTTGGGGCAGGATGGACCTCATATGGTTAATACCTGGAACAGCTATGTACGCATTACTGATGCTGAGCGCATTTTGATTCCTGTTGGGTACATGCACCGTACAGAAGCGAACATTGCTTTTAACAATCAGGTATTGATTACACTGGGCAGCCGCAAGGTAGCTGGAAATATGGGTCCTGGCACCGGCTTCCTGATTAAAGGTACAGCAAGCATTGAAACCTCAGGCGTTGACTTTGACGCAACCAAGGCAAAATTTGCATGGGCACGTGCAGTAATGGCAGTAACACCAAACTCCATTGAACAGACATTGTAAGAGGGGCCCCCATAACATCGTTTAACCCGCCTCCTGAAGCATAGCATTGCGCCACTGAGTGTCAGAAGCCATGTTGCTGATGACACCAAGAATCTTGATGTGACCGTTTGGATCTGAAATCGGGGTGAGCACAAGGAAAATAATACGGGCTCTGTTTTTGGACTCCTTGTCATACACCCCGCTTTTGCTTACTCCGATAATAACCGCAGGTTGTTCCAAACCATCGAGTCTGGCATGGGGTATTCCAATCTCCGACCCGGCATAGGTTCCACCCTGTTTTTCACGCTCCAATAATCTCTTCCATGCCTCCTCTTCATCGATATCGGGGCGAGCCATGCAGCACTCATGAAGCAACAGCCTGAAAGCTTTTTTTTGCTCAACAACACCATCGAGAACAACCACCTTTGCATTCCTGACCAGCTCTTTCCATTCATTGTGCGGCAATTTATCGAACCCTGGCATCTCCTTCCTGATCAGAAGGGGCTCTTCATTGCCCAGAGATGAACCGGAAGCACCGCCCTGCCGGGTATCAAAAACCGTTACACTTATATCCCGACATTCATCTATCAATCGTTCAACAACGCTCTTTTTCCCTTGCATGCGCTGCCACAAGGAAAGTGTTCCTCCTGAATTACCGATAATGATATGTCCGACCCGGTATTCCCTGGCAAACTGCAGAATTGTTTTTACCGCATCATCACCTTTATAGTTAAACACTGCCGCGCCAAGCTCCCTGGCAAGAGCCATAGTATCAGAAAACTGGCGATTCGATCCTTCATCCGGCACGGGTGAGGTTTCGGCAAGATTCTGCACATAGACGGCGTACCAGTTTTTATTTAATCGTCCCGCTATTCTCGATGCATGGCGAATAAGTGCCTCACAGTTCATGCTCTTTGAACTGAGGCATACCATTATCTGATCAGGATTCGATGGAAATTCATCAGCGACCTGGGTTCGCCGTTTCAAATCGATTTGTGAAGCGAGTTCACGAAGGGTCAGCTCTCGAAGCTGTTCCAGACTTTCAGGTTTGAAAAAGTCTGATACAAGAGTCCCTGGTTGGCCGGGCGAAAAGATTTTTCCCTCAATCAGGCGCTGCCGCAAATCATCGGGGGTAATATCCACATTGACAAGCTGTTCAGCCTGCGACAGAAGCCGATCCGGCACCCGGTCTTTCACCCTTATGCCAGTAACCTGTTCAACCGTTTCATAGAGACTTTCGAGATGCTGGATATTCAATGTCGAAATTACATGGATACCGGCAGCAAGAATCTCCTCAACATCTTCATAACGCTTGGCATTTTTGCTTCCCGGTACATTAGTGTGCTGAAGTTCATCAACCAGAACAACCGAAGGCAGGCGCTGCAGGATGGCGTCAATATCCATCTCTGTAATTTCTATCCCTCTATACATCTGTTTTTTACGGGGGATAAACTCAAGCTTCGAAAGCAGGGATGCGAACTCCCCTCTTTCATGAGTCTCAACAAAACCAGCTACAATATCAATACCGTTTTCATGGAGACGTTCCGCTTCCTGAAGCATCCCAAGGGTTTTGCCAACCCCTGAAGAGTAACCGAGATAAATTTTGAGCTTTCCTTTTTGCGAGCGCTGGATGAGACGCAAAAAGCTGTCGTTCCTGTTACTTTCCACGGGTTCTCCTTTGTTGAAGATGGGATAACCGGTTATGCATCCATGCATTTAATGATGCAATAAAATACCTATCACTCCAGCGGCTCCTGCGAGGATAAAAAAGATAAGTATTCCAAAAAACAAGTAATGATAAACGTTCATGATTCTTGATCCTCCTTATTTACCAATGCGCGAGGTTGTCAGATAATCTCTTTCTGGAAAGGAAGGGTGAAATGAAAAACAGAACCTTTTGTATAGACACTTTCGGCGCTAACCTTGCCGCCATGAGCTTCAACAATTTCTTTGGCAATAGAGAGCCCCAGTCCTATCCCGCTTTTCTGCTGCTGACCGGGAACCCTGTAAAACTGTTCAAAAAGGTGCTCCATGTGTTCGGGAGATATACCCTCACCAGTATCTTCAACGGAAAACCGTATGTTGTTCTGATTCCGAACTGCGCTTATCGTTACTGTTCCACCAGGCGAAGTAAACCGCAAGGCATTCGACAAAAGATTGGCAAACACATACAGGATGCTGTCAGAATCAGCCATTACATCAGGCAACCCTTCCGGGATAGCGTTGACGATGGTCACGCCTTGATCTGTGGCCTGGACAAGAAACGACTCAACTCCTTCAATGCCAAGATGTGAAGGCGAAACAGCTTTAATGTCCAAATGAGCCATCCCTGATTCAATACGGTTAATATCCAGGAGATCGTCAATGATGTTTACAAGGCGCTCACTTTCGTCCCGTGCTGCAAGAAGTAAATCAGCCTGCTTCTCATTCAGCTGACCTATGCGTTCCTCAAGCAGGAGATGGATCGACATTCTCAACGAAGTCAAAGGAGTTCTCAACTGATGGGATACTGTAGAAATGACACTTCGTTTCAGCTCCAGTTGTTCATGCTCTTTGGTAACATCCTTAAATATCAAGGCGGTTCCTGCAAAGCTGAGACTTTCATCTCCTGCTGGAATAGGGAGTGCCATTGGTTGAAAAAAATGCTCCTGATTATCTGCAAAATGCTGGATAAAACCATTACCCTCTTCAGATTCTGCCAGAGAACCCTGTCGCAGAGCTTTTTGCCACAAAACAAGCAGCCATTCACGACCAAGATCTCTTACATTTACCCCCGGTTTTAATCCGAAAAAGTGCTCAGCGGATTCTGTTGAAACTTCTACTTCCCCTTCACTGTCGAGCACTGCTATTGGTGAAGGGAGTACCTTGAATACTTCCTGTGTGGCTTTTCTTGTCCGAACGAGTGCTTCCCTGTCACTTTTACGAATTTTGCGCAGAGTCGCCGCCATTTCGTTGAACGACCCTGAAAGCTGACCGATTTCATCGTTGGAGGTGGTATCAAGCACAAGATCAAGGTTACCCTTCCGGATTTCCTCCGCCGAGGCAATGAGCTTTTTAATGGGCATAAGAATCCATCGATGCGACTGATAACTGAACAACAGAGCGATAAACGCACTGGCAATGATGGCAACAAGCACGTTGTTATGCGCTGAGGCAGCCATTTTCCAGGCATTATTGTTCGCCCGTTGCATATTGGACTGGTTCATTTCAAGCACTTCGCTGGAAAGCAGCTTCATTCGGTGAACCAGGGGCAGGAGATCGGAAAAATAACGGTTTTGTCTTTCTGAAAGCGATACTTTCGGGTCGGTAATCAGGGAGATAACCTTGGTGTATTCCGTAAACAGTGCCCTTATCTGCATGGCTTTCTGATGTTCACCAGGCAGGGTGATATTGCCCAATTCGACCTGTAACGCATGGAGAAATTCCTTGTTGTGCAACTGAATATTTCCCATGCCTTGCTCATAATGCCCGGTAAAAGTAAACAGCACTCCGTTGTCGATACGGTCAAGAGATTCCGACATTTTCTGGCAAGCGAGAACGCTTCTATAGTTCTGCCTGAGAATAACATCGATGGCTCCGCCAAGTGAGTCGATTTGACGAATAGTCAAGAGACCCATTGCCGCAACAATGAGAAGCAGGCCTCCAAACCCGAGCAGAAGTTTTTGTCGTATGCTGATCATAGGTATCCTTCATGCATGTATTGCTGATAGAACCGGTACTTTACTATACCTTTACCGGCAGAATCACAAAGGGAATACCGTGGACATAGAGGTTCTGCTGCACAGCAAAGACGGTGTAATTGTGCAGCCAGCGATCCATGATAGTTTCGTTGGTAAAGACAAGCTGCCCGCCAAAAAAGACAATGTCAGGGAATTTTTTACGGATGGCCGGAACAAGCTTGTTAACCTCGTCAACGACATCCGTTCCAAGTGAAAAATATGCCTCGGCATAGTGGCCATGATCCTGCATATAGTCCACATACTTGGAGGTTTCGTTGCGGACAAAACTGCCAAGATTTTCTATTTCATCAGCCCCTTTAAAGTTGCCTGCATCGATTGAACCGATTTCAACAAACACATAATTTTTATAGGTGCTTCCAAAAAGCCGGAACACACTGAACAGGGTATGCAGGCCAAGTCCGTTAAAACCGTTCACCAGTATTGCCGCGGTCTTAGCTTTCGGATCATAAACCGGAGCGGGAGTGGTATTGTCATGAACATCCGAGCCTGTCAGTACGGCCGCTTCTACAATAACATCAAGACGTTTCAGGGTAGCATAGGTCTTGTTGTAATGGTTTTTGATAAAGAAAGCACCCAGAACGAGTACACCTGTTATCACCATGGTAACCCATCCGCCCTCATTAAACTTGAGAATCAGTACCGAAATAAGGATAAAGGTGGTTAACGTCAGGCCTATACCGTTAATCATGAGTTTTTTGAACCACTGCTGCTCAGTCGCCCTTTTTTCCCACCAATGCTTAACCATTCCAAGCTGTGAGAGGGTAAACGTGATGAACACATTGATACTGTAGAGAACAATCAGAAAATCAACAGAACCATTTGAGGCAAGCATCATAACAAGAGAGGCGACGCCCATCACAAGAATGCCCTTTTCGGTCACCAGCCTGTCACTCAACATAGCAAATTTGGTCGGGAGCCATTTGTCGAGCGCCATATTGGCCAGAACCCTCGGGCCATCAAGAAAACCGGTCTGCGCTGCAATAAAGAGAAGTACCGCTTCAGAAAACAGGGTAATCCAGACGAAGCCGACACCGTAAAACCCGCCCCATGATGCCGTTAAGCTCTCAAACAAAATAGCGTTCAATGTTTTGCCCGGTGTGTCACGAACATCAAAAAGAATGTATGCCAGCATAAGCCCCATGACGGTCAAGGAAAGAGAGAGCGCCATATACTTCATGGTTTTTTTAGCAGTAGCAACTTTCGGCTCCCGCAAAACAGGAAGACCGTTACTGACCGCCTCAATTCCGGTAAAGGTACCTGCACCAAGGCTATAGGCTTTTAAAACAAGAAAGAGCACCCCGAACAATCCCAGGGTATTGAATGAATGGGTAAGCTCGCGTCCGGTTTCATGATAGACAGCGCCAAAGTTTCCCATATGGGATATCACCGCATAGACAATGACAACCGCATGGGTGAAAACAAACAGAAGAAAAACTGGTACCAGCGGCATTACAGCTTCCTTGATCCCTCGAAGGTTAAGTAACAAGAGAACCAGAACCCCGAAAACCGCAAACCAGAGTTTGTAGCCAATATAGCCTATAGGCAAAAAGCTGAAAATCGCATCAGCTCCACTGGCTATCGATATGGTAATGGTAAGGATGTAGTCGATAAGAAGTGCGCTGCCTGAAATAACGCCCATCTCGGGGGAAAGGAGTTTACTGGCAACCAGGTATCCTCCGCCCCCGTGCGGGAAGAGTTCAATAATATGAGAATAACTTGAGGCGATAATAAGGATGGTAATTCCGCTGCCTATAGCGACAAAAATACCGAGTGTCGGATGACCCTGGAGTGCTTTAAACGCCTCTGCCGGACCGTAGCAGGACGAGGAAAGACCGTCCGAACCAAGGCCGACCCATGCAAGAAAGGCCGAAAGCGCAAGCTGATGAAAAATCTTGTGATCCGTAAAATCTCTTGCTCCGCCAATAAAAAATGTTTTTAACTTCTTGAATGCTGTATTAACCGCCATGATACATCTGAGAGAAAGTTGCCGGATAGGGTGTCATTTTCTTCGCACCACCTCCTGTTGTCCGGATAAAAACAGCATTCCATGCTTGCATGATTATCAATCAGGCAGTTGTCTGGGCGCCACTACTTCACCAAACATAATGAAAGAGCGAGAAATGGCATCTTGCCGAACACAAGGCTCATTACAATGAAGCATTGAATTTTGCAAGGTGACGGGGGGCGGCTAAATTTTGTACTGTTTCCTTTTTCTCCAGAGGGTGGCCTGATCAATACCGAGAATGTCTGCGGCATCCTGAAGAGATTTTGCTGAAGCAAGAACGCGGCGTATATGGGTTTCTTCAATCACGTCAAGAGTTAATGGATCTCCAAGACGAACCGGTTGAGCTTTTGTGAAAATATTCGAAGGAAGGTGTTCCTCACTAACCAGCCCGGCTTTACTCAGAATTACAGCGCGTTCAATGACATTGCGCAATTCCCGTATATTGCCGGGCCACATATAGCTTTTGAGCGCAAGCATCGCATTATCAGCAAAACCATCAAGGATTTTGTGGTTTTGTGCCGCAAAAAATTTCAGCATTGTTCCGGCAAGTTGCTCAACATCGTCCGCTCGACCTCCGAGAGGCGGCAACTCAATCTGAATCCCGTTCAGCCTGTAATAAAGATCCTCACGAAAACGGCCTTCCCTTACAGCGGTTTCAAGCTCAGAATTTGTTGCAGCAATAATGCGGACATCAGCTTTTCGAGTTTCCTGTTCACCAGCACGCTCATACTCCCGATCCTGAATAAAACGGAGCAGTTTTGGCTGAATGGCGAGAGGCAGTGTACCTATTTCATCAAGAAACAACGTGCCCCCTTCGCACAGAGAGACTTTACCCGGATTATCTCTTACAGCTCCAGGAAATGAACCCTTTGTATAGCCGAAAAGCTCTCTTTCAAGTAAATCATCACGGAGTGATGGACATGAAATAACACTGAACGGCTTTTCTGACCTGCGACTCCAATGATGGATAGAGCGGGCAAAAAGGTTTTTACCGGTTCCACTGGGACCCCGCAACAGGATAACGGCATCGGAATCTGCAACCTGACGGGCCAATGCTATGGCACGCTGCATAGAGGGGTAACGGGAGGTAAGATTTTCTTCAGGGTTACTTCGGTTCAGGTTCTCCTGCAATGATACAATACGTTGTTCCATACTGCACACTGTAGCCAGCCGTTCAGTGACAAGCTCGAGTTGATCTGGCGTAAAGGGTTTCGGGATATAATCGACAGCACCTCGCTTCATAGCTTCAATAGCTGTATCAATAGAGGCGTAAGCGGTAATCACAACAACTTTTGTCCATGGATTGGCAGCAAGCAGTGACTGCACCAGATCAAGCCCATTTTCAGAGCCTAAGCGGACATCAACAAACGCAAGATCAAAAACCTGCAATTCACCCTCAGCCAATGCATCACGGGAGCAGCTCACGGCTTTGACTTGATGCCCGCGTGATTCCATGAAAACCGTCAGGGTTTTGCGAATATTGGGCTCATCATCGACAATCAGGACGTTGAGATGGAACATTGGCTGGAGGATGTGATGGACTTTATAGCAATACATTCAGAGAATATACACATGTTTTCTTGGCAGTTCTGAGAATGAAAGTGCTGAGTGCTGAGTGCTGAAACAGTGGGCAGTGGGCAGTGGGCAGTTAAGACATTCCTGCGTTGCAGCTCGGAATTGTTTTTCAATTGTGTAACATTTTATTCTGAATATTATCAGTAACCTGTAGAAGGTGTCAATGGATATGCCGAACGGCATAGTACTGATGCAACTGAATCACTTTACTTGACTTGAATTTCCAGCATAGAGGAGTTGAAATTCTTATGCCTGATCCAACACTATGAAATAAAGAGTGAGTTGATCAATTTTCATTTGGGTTTGGGGTGGGTAATCTGAAACTGGTTTAGAAAATATGGCAGTGAACCAAAGCGAGGGAACATTCAGTGAAAACCTTAAGATTATTACATCCATATTTCCGCTGACTATCGGCATGTTTATTGGTGTCCTTGGCGGAGTTGGGTTAAGTTCTCTTGGTGATAATGCAAAAGTTTCGACTGCAACTCATGATGTGCTAAACGAAAGGAGAGCTGTTCGCCCCATTGGTTCCCCACATCATCCAGTGGAAAAACATCACAATCAATTGAAATCTCTCTGCCCCCCTAACTGACCTTTCAGCGGCTGATCTGATCTCCTGACTCTAATCCATCCTCCATGTATTTCATTATCTCTTTTATTGAGCAATAAACTTGTTGATTATAGATATTTTTACCGGAGTATTTATAATTATACAGGATCAATACTGAATTATTCAAGATTCACAACTTAGTAACTATCTCTTAACAATTCCTTAATAGAGCGCATTGTATATTGAAGAATAAATCATTTTATGATTAATATTTTTCAGCATCACCTTCTAATTATTTCTTCAGTAATTATAGCAAAGGCAATAAAACGCAGCATCTTTCAATGCATAGCAGGAGCGGATTATATACTGCATAGATGATTTCGCAGAAATACGTTAGCTGTCGGCTCAGCCCCCTTTAATAAAATAAAAGACATACAATACAGCCTGTATTTAAGCGCATAGGCTGGAACAACCGATACTCGCATTAAATTTATAATTATAGCCAGTTGCATTTATTTTATAACCATGATTTAACATATTCTTTACAAAGAAATTAATTATTCTTTAATTTTAATAAGAGATTTCTATTGCAGTTTGTAACAAAGTAAGAGTAGTACTTGCAGATTAATTAAACAATTTAAGGGGGTGATTAGTGCAGCGGTCAAAGTTACAACGTTTTAAATATCAGGGTAATGCGAAGCCATTGGTTTTGGCAGCTATAACACTGGGTCTTTGTTCCCCATTGGGTGCACATGCCGAAACAGCAACTGACCTGGGGACTGTTGGCTCTCAAGGCGGTGAGGGCGGCGTTTCAGCTGTTGCCCCTTCAAAATCATCTCTTCAGGCTACCCAGCCACAAGCAGTCATTGACAAGACTTTTTTTGAAGATGCAAAATCTCCTGTATCTGATTTTACAAGCATAGCTGCCATTGCACCTGGGGTAAGCGGCGGCATTTCTACTAATGGCCCAGGATTAAGTGAAGCAAAAAATACTCTTCGCGGCTTCAAGGATGGAGAGTATAACGTAACCTATGATGATATCCCGTTTGGCGATACCAACGGACCTACTCATCATTCAACTGCTTACTTTCCTGCTTCTATTATCGATCATGTCACGGTTGAGCGCGGTCCCGGAAATGCCAGTACTATCGGTCAGGCAACGTTTGGTGGTTCTGTGAATTTGTACTCACTGGTACCTTCAAACGATTTTGGCATCTCAACGTTTGATTCTCTTGGATCGTGGAATACACGACTTAATGGACTTACAATAAATACCGGGTCTATTGATGGGCTAGGTGGTTCAAAATTGTTAGTAACCGGGCAAGACATGGCTAGTGATGGCTATCTGACAAACTCAAGCCTTGGATCGAAAAACTTGACATTTAAATACGAACAGCCAATTTGCTCAAAAACGTTGCTCACCCTTTTTTCAAGCAACAATAGCAACTTCTACTATCAGTCAGATGGCAGTAAAGGTATTACTGAAGCACAAGCGGCAATCTATGGCAAAAACTTTGGCCTCTCCAGCGATCCGTCAAAAGCCCTTTATTATGGATACGGAAGAGTTGAGAAAAGCACCGCCTTTGATTATATCCGGCTTCAGAGTGATTTAGGTGCCGGCTGGGGTGTCGATAACACGTCATACTACGTCTGGTACGGGAATAACACACTTTCAGCTGACAGCGCAGTTCCTGGTGATGGTCTAGGCAGTGTTATTACTACTCAGGGAGGAAGTAAAGGCAGTGCCACACAGATGCCTGGTTATGTAAAGATCAACCAGTATGCGATCTACGGGGATGTCGTGAAAATAACGAAACAAACTGATGCTGGTTTGTTTAGAACGGGACTCTGGTATGAAACAACCGATACTTTCCGCAGCAGATATGATTATAACCTGTTTGGAATGACTCCAAACTATAAAGAAAAGAATGTTGCAGGTATTGGATCGAATATTCTTTACGATCAGGGATCGAGCTGGAAAAATTATCAGCCATTTGCGGAGTTTGAGTGGGCTGCAACGGATAATTTAAAGGTAACGCCGGGTATTAAACTGATGAAGTGGCAACAGTCGATTGATGCTGCAGTATTGGATAAAGCTGCTCGTCAAGCAGCACACATTGATAATGAGTTCAATGCCACACTTCCCTTTCTTACTTTGAATTATAAGATCGACAAGAGTTCTTCTGTATACGCTCAGTATGCACAGGGCATGCTTGTTCCTGATATTTCATATTATTATTCACCTTCTTACCAAAAAACCGACATTGTTCCGCAAACATCCAGTAATTATCAGGTTGGGTATGTTCATAAGTCGAGTAACATCACCTTCGATGCTGATATCTATTATATAGATTTTGCCAACAAGCTGACTCAGGATGTAACATCGGTCGATCCAGTGTACTATAACGCTGGCGGTGTTATCTACAAGGGTATTGAAGGGCAGGTTGCCTATGCTGTCGGCAACGGTTTTTCACTCTATACAAATGCCTCTCTTAACTCAGCAAAAACCAAGGCTACCGGCCTCAGAATTGCAAATGCACCGGAAACCACAGCCGCACTTGCTCTCTTGTATAACGACAGCGGCCTGTCAAGCTCTCTTGTTTATAAATATGTCGGGAATCAATTTGCGGATGCATCTGAGCTACTTACGATCAATCCGTACAGCACTCTTGATTACAGCGTCGGGTACACTTTCAAGAGTCCGGGTCTTGGGGTCAAGAACATGAAGGTAAACCTTGGTGTGTACAATCTTCTGAATCATACAGATGTTATTTCTGCATCAATGACATCTAAAAATGGCCCATCTGCTGCAGACCTCTACACATGGCAACCTGAACGCAGTTTTATGGCTACAGTAAAACTTGATTTTTAGGCACTGCAACTGTTTGCCATTACACGAGAGAAGAGAGGGTTCACCCCTCTCTTCTCTTTATACCGATAACCAATAAAATCAGCCATTTATGTCGCTCATCCATCTTTTCAAATTAGCCAACGAATCGGGTGGCACCCTTTACCTGATGCTGTTTCTGTTACTCCTTGCATTAACCGTCATTATTGAGCGATCGCGCTACCTTGCCAATATGTACCGGGTTGGGGAAAAAGCAATTGAATTGTGCCGTTCAAAAAAAGTCATTAATAAAAGCACCATCAAAGAGTTTCATCAAAGTCATAATGAAGTTCCTGTTCTAAGGCTGCTTGAAGTTGCCATTGATGGTGAGCACGATCACTTGAATCAGGAAGAGCTCTCGGGCAGTCTTGAGGAGGCGCTTATGCATGAAGTGCCAAAGCTGGACCGTTCACTGTGGCTTCTGGACACCGTAATCACCCTGGCTCCGCTGTTAGGGTTGTTTGGCACGATTATCGGGATGTTTAATGCTTTCAGCGTTCTTGCGGATATTCAAGGCGGTATCACCCAAGTGACAGGCGGCATTGCGGAGGCACTGATTGCAACAGCATCAGGACTCGTTATTGCCATGATCGGGATATTTTTCTTCAATAGCCTGAATACTAGGATCAGAGAGGTTGTTCATCAAATGGAAACGCTCAAGGTGATGATTCTCAATCGTCAGCAGTTATTCCAGTCGGTCACTTATTAAGCCTAATACAGAGTAATAATGCGCTATTTCACACAACGCAGGGCTCGTGTTGAGATCATTCCGATGATCGACATTATGCTTTTTTTATTGGTGTTTTTTGTCATGTTCTCTTTGCGCATGATACCCGCAAGTGGTCATGTAACCAAGTTGCCTACAAGTTCCAGTGCAGCACAAATACCAACGCCCAAGCTGCTGGTTGAACTTGAATCAAACGGGACGCTTTTCGTCGAAGGTAAACAGATAAATTATGCGCAGTTGACCGCGTTATTGAAACAACGGGATGCTGAAAAAACTGCCGTGACTCTTGCAGGAACGGAAAGTGTTTCGCTTCAGGATGTGCTTCATGCAATCGATGCTGTTAAAGCTGGTGGTGCGACCCAAATTGCGTTGGCCGCACGCAAAACAACTTTTTAAGAGGGGTGAGAGAGCTATGATTTCAGTTATGTGGCGTGAACATAAAATGCTTCAGGCGTTTGGGCTGGCTTTTGTAGTGGAATTGATCATTCTCTTATTGCTTGGCATCGGTTTTGTCGGGTTACAGCGATTGAAAGACGGTGGGATGACCTCTCCGGCAATTATTCAATTAAGCAGCTCACCGGAAGAAAAAAAGATGCTCAACGCTCCGATTGCTCAAAAGAAGTTGTCTATGCCACTGCCAAAAATGAGGAGTCTGACTAAGCCTAACCATACGAAGTATAAACCAGTAACGCATGAACTTGCACCTGAAAAACCAATAGCACAAAGTGCTGCTCCAGTACCGATAAGATCGGAGATGGTTTCCGGTGAAGCAACGGGAACTCACAATGGTTTTGTTGAGCAAGTGGCAGCAACAGGTGGTGGAAATGGTAAAGCTGATCCGCTGACAGAATATGCCGCCAAAGTGAAAGCTGCCGTTCAGGAGGCTGTGGAGTATCCGGCGGCGGCTAACAATATGAGGACAAAAAGCAGGGCACGGGTGGAATTTTCGTTGCAGGACGGCATAGAGCAAAATCCACATATCATCGTAAGCAGTGGCTTAAGTGTGTTTGACAGTGCCGCTATTCATGCTGTGAACATTGCCCACTATCCCCCACCGCCTGCTGTGTTACATGGTCAAACAAAGTTGTTTCAAGTTTGGGTTGAATTTCATCGGTAACCATTAATAACGTTTAATCTCATTCTATGAAAAAGTTATGCATCACCCTGTTAGCGTTACTCTTTATCGTATCTCCCTCATATAGAGCTGATGCAGAGGTAACGAAAACTCCTGTTGCGTTTCATTTTACTACTGTTGGTGATTGCCGGGGTGATCCCTTACTTGCCGGAGCAACTGAGCAGGATTTGCTTTGGGTTCAGAATACCAGAGTCATGACCCGGATGATAAGAGAGATGCAGGTGGCACAACCACAGGCCTTGTTTTTTAATGGTGACATGATTTATGGATATTCGTCGAATAAAGAAAAAATGGAACGATACTATGCCTATTGGCGGGGAATGATGGCAAATCTGATCGAATCGGGCACCTACGTTGTTCCTATTCC
>CAINOC010000073.1 GCA_903851385.1 uncultured Chlorobiaceae bacterium
TAGTACCTCAATAATTTAATTCCGGAGGGGCTTTATTTATACCCCCGTTTTTAACATACGACCTCAGCACTCAGCACTCAGCACTCAGAACTCAGCACTCAGCACTCAGCACTATCTTTCTTCCCTGCCCACTGCCAACTTCATCCCCTCGGCACTTTCTTTCCTTGCCAGGGAGGTAAGATATCGGTGGGTATAAATCTTATCAACTCTCGAAAGTTCACTCAGCTGGTCAAAGAAAACCACATCTACTCCGTATTGCTGACGAATCCGATCGATCATCGATAGCCACAAAAGCGCTGTCATCTCAGCATCCGCAAGCGCACGGTGAAACACTCCGGTCTGCCTGATGCCTGCATGTGACACCAATGTCTGCAACTTATGGTTCGGAGAATCCTGATAAATCCTTCTTGACACAAGCAGAGAGCAGCAACAGTCGCCCTCATACACCCGTTTCGCCCGCTTCAGCTCGAAATCCAGAAAACGGCGATCGAATGAGGCATTGTGCGCAACGATATTATGACCGTCTATAAACTCCGAAAACTCAGCCATAACCACTTCACAACAAGGCTGACCTTTCAGCATTTCATTGGTAATACCGGTATAACCCTCTATAAAAGCACTGATCCGGAACCCGGGATTCATCAGCTTTTGAAAGCGGCCAACAATCTCCCCATGCTCAACAAGCACTGCACCGATCTCGATAGCTCGGTCACCATAATGAGGTGACAACCCCGTCGTCTCAAAATCCAGCACCACAACACAATCCGCCAAAGTCCGCTGCATTCAATAACTACCAATTTTCATTATTACACCCGCAATGAATTAACCGTCAATTGCATTCCCTTCCAAATCTTTTATAAAGTCCCATACGACCTATAGATCCTATTCTTCTTTTATCACAACCACAGCTTTGCAAGCAAGCCCTCATCGAAAGCACTATATGAGGATATGGCGAATAAAATAAGTATTCTATCGATTAAGAAGTGAGCATCTTCCAAATGTAGTGATGCCTAATTGGAAATGCGAGAATATTATTGAGTTACGGCAATGAAGCCGAAGCTCAGGATATAAATTATATGTAATTGATAAAAATTATCAATTTGTATAAAATAGCCAAAATGAGTAACATCCTGTGATGGAGAAGAAGACTCCACATTACGTTCTTGGTGAAATTCAGGCTATTGTCGCCGATAGGTCTAACTGTGTATTTACAAGGTTGGCACTGGCAGGTGGCCTCTCTCTTGGATTAACTGAGCCGGATATGCGTGCGGTTGTTCTTTCTCTCTCAAGAGCTGATTTTTACAAATCAATGACAACCTATAAGGATCATAGTTTGTGGCAGGACGTCTATCATGGTGAAACTATGGACGGTGTTGCAGTCTACATTAAAATTACAGGCTTTGCGGATAATCTGACTCCGGTTATTCAGTTTAAAGCCAAATAAATCATACCTCTTATGAACTGTCCTGCATGTGGCCATCCCGAGATGGTTGATAAAGTCCTGGATGAAACGCTCTCTTATGGCGGACAATCATTAACCCTGCATAAAATGCATGGTGAGTTTTGCTCTTCCTGTGGCGAAGGCATTTGGGATGAAGAGAGTTACAGGCGTTATACTGAAGCCCAGGCTGGGTTAGTGAGAACAGTAAAGGGTGATGTAGGTGCTGATATTCGACGTATCCGTAAAAAGCTTAATCTGACTCAGGCAGAACTCTCAAAAGTGTTCGGCATCGGAAAGGTTGCCTTTTCACGATATGAAAGAGGCGAAACCCGCCCCCCTGCCCCGCTCATAAAGCTTCTGAAACTCGTGGACCGTCATCCTGATTTATTAAAGGAAATGGGTAACGTGTAACAAGCGCGTTTCAGCGAGAAATCAAAATCCAGGCAAAACACCCTGTAACAGAACCAAAAAGAGACAGCATCAAAATAAGAACGACTGAGCACCCTCGCGTTGTCCGGTAATAGACGCGGTTGTAAAGTGCTTTCTTGGGATTGGTGATCCAGCCATAACCCTTGGGCGCCTTGAGCCCAGGGGACTGCCGTGCATATCGCTTCCATGAAGTGCGGGCGGCGATGCGCTTTTTAAGCGATGGTGTCCTAATCCCAACTTTCACAATAACCCAATTTTTTACTTTTACAGTCATCCCGACACAAAGTGAGGGATCTCCCCCCTCAGCCCTCAGCACTCAGCCCTCAGCACTCAGCACTTTCCCCCCCCCCTCAAGCAGCCGACTGCTGATAAAGATGCCGTTGAAACCCGATAAAAGTCGAGAGAATTTTATCAGTACTCCCCAGAATAGCCACGGCATCCGGAAGCGCGTGATATTTGAGCCTGAGCAAATGCGGCAGTTTTTCCTGATCGAGCTCCCCTACCCCTGCCTCAACATACTGCGCAAGGACAAACTCGATAAACTCCTTCTGTTTCTCATCTAGACCGTAATAAATGCTCTCTTGCGCTTCAGCGACTCTGGCCTCCCTTGTAATAGGCCTGTGAGCAAAGGAGATAAATTCAAGCACATCAAAGAGGTCGCTTTTTTCAGCATTGATGAGTTTCTGGATCGACTCGAGTTCCTGCTTTCCATATCCGGCATCAGCCAGCTTTTCGAGCAGGATTCTCCGTGTTTTCGGGTCCGACCACAGCTCCTTGAGCTCCTCTTCGCTTTTGAAAAATTCCGGCAAAACACCGAACATCCCCTGAAGAAACTCTTCTACTGAGATCACCTTGCCATCGGCACTCCAGAACGAAGTTGCAATCATGTGCTGAATTTCACGCTCTTTGCCATCACTCAGCCTGATTTTGAGTTTTTTACGATGCTCACCGGGTGGATCAGTTGACACTGGCGACAACGTCTCAGGTTCGTCTTGAACTGTTTGAGGAATACCCTCTGTTATTGTGGTCTGATCAATAGGCTCACCGTCCCACTCCACATCCGAGAAGTGGTGGCAGGCATCGACAAAATCGTATATGGTGAAGTACTCTTTACCATCAAAAAGCCTGGTACCACGCCCAATGATCTGCTTGAATTCTATGAGGCTGTTGATAAGACGCAGCAGAACAACATTTCGGATATTGAGAGCGTCAACTCCGGTCGAGAGTTTCTGCGAAGTGGTCAGTATGGTCGGAATGGTTTTTTCGTTGTCCTGAAACTCCCGCAGATGCTGCTCGCCAAGTTCACCATCATTGGCGGTAACCCTCACACAGTAGTTTGCCTCACTGCCGCTCTTGAATTGATTGATCAGATCGCGAATCACTGCCGCATGTGCCTGGTTGGCGCAGAAAATAATTGTCTTCTCCTTCTGATTTATTTCGGAGAGTAAAATCTTCACCCGTCTGGCTTCGCGTGCCTTGATTTCTATGATACTGTTGAACTCCTGCTCTTTATAAAGCCGGCCCTCTTCCACTTCGCCTTCGATAACTTGGTCATCGTAAGTATAGATGTAGTCATCAATCGTTGTCTTTATGCGCTTCACCCTAAATGGGGTAAGAAACCCGTCGTTGATGCCCTCTTTCAGAGAGTAGATAAAAACCGGTTCTCCGAAATAGTTGTAGGTATCAACGTTATCGGTGCGCTTTGGTGTTGCAGTGAGTCCGATTTGCACTGCAGGAGCAAAGTATTCGAGAATCCCCCGCCAGTTACTTTCGTTGTTTGCCCCGCCACGGTGGCACTCATCGATGATGATGAGGTCAAAGTAATCTTTTGGGTACTCGCCAAAGCATGGGCTGTTTTCCGTACCGGTCATAAAGGTCTGGAAAATGGTAAAGAAGATGCTCCCGTTAGTCGGAACTCTGCCGTTTTTGCGTATCTCATCCGGCTTGATTCGAACAAGAGCATCCGCTGGAAAAGGTGAAAAGGCGTTGAACGCCTGATCGGTCAGTATGTTTCTATCGGCAAGAAAGAGAATTCGAGGACGTCGTTTGCCATCACGGTTGAGGTTCCATCGGCTCTGAAAGAGCTTCCAGACAATCTGGAATGCGATGAAGGTTTTGCCAGTCCCGGTAGCAAGCGTAAGCAGAATACGCTGCTTCTCCTGGGCTATGGCATTCAGGGCTTTATTTACTGCCAGCTCCTGATAGTAACGCACCGTTTTAGTTCCACCGATATCCTCGAACGCTACATGGTTGAAGCTCTCTTCCCAAGGGTTTGGTGTAGCAAAGGTCCTATGCCAGAGCTCTTCAGGTGTGGGAAAAGTGTCGATCAACCCTTCGGCTCCGGTCTTCATGCATATCTGGTAGATCTCTCTACCGTTGGAGGCAAATGTGAATGCAAGCTGAAGCTTTTCGGCATAGTTCTTGGCCTGAGCCACCCCCTCGCCCACTGCCTGTTCATTGCTTTTGGCCTCAATGACCGCAAGTTTCCTCCCCTGATACACCAGAACGTAGTCAGCCGTCAGTGATTTGCCGCGAGCGCCTCCGGTCTGAATCTTCCCTGCAGTAATCGGATACTCCCGCTGCACTTTTGACCCGTCAGCTCCCCATCCGCTCCCCTTAAGCTGTGGGTCAATGAGTTCCGCTCTGGTTTCCGCTTCGTTCATGGGGGTAATAGTAATCTGAAATGAACAGGCAGATATTGTCTTAAAAGAAGCAATCGATTTTATTTCAACAGATGCAAATCTTTAATTTTGATACTGTCAAGATAACTGCTTGCCTTTGTCAAGGTAATTTGTCGGGCATTCAGGGCATCCAGCACCGTCCGCACATAGGTATTACCGAATACGTGCATGGGCTCGCGATAACGATATTTACGGCTACCGGTATCTGCTTGCTGAACAATCAACGTAGCTCGCCATTGCCGATAAGCATTGTACTCACTTTGTGGTAAACGGCCAGCATCCATTAATCGACGCAAAATTACTTCACAGCTAACGCCCCATGTTTTGCATGGTCGACCAAGCCAAACATCGAATTGGGAGACCTCATCAGGACGTTCGGCATCCCGGATGGTTTTAAGAAAATCATTCGGGACCAAAAGATGACCCGCAAAAGCATTAGCCTCATGTTCTCTGCCTTGATGGGACTGTAGGTCGAACTCGTCGTCAATAGAGCTTGTTTTGTGCAGTATCAGATGACCCAATTCATGCATAAGAGTAAACGATTGACGGGGCTCCGAAAATTGTTTTTTGATAACAATTACCGGGCAAATAGAATCGTAAAGGGTAAACCCAAGAATAGGATTCTCCTTCGGAATCTGCCACTTTCCGCTATATCCATTACTTCGAAAAACCAGAACCCCCTTTGCTTCCAGTGCTCTTCGGTAAGAGTCAAAATCATTGCCGGCATCGAGCCCTAACCAGTTGCGAAAAATACAAGCCATTTCTGGCAGAGACTTGCCCTGAGAATTCGGAGGAGAGAACCGAACCCGTTCGTTTTCATCCATATCTTCAAGCAAGCTAAGGTAGACTTCCCTCTGTTTTTCAACCCGCTCGATCAACTTTTTAAGCGTTTGAGTTACCTCTGGCTTCTGGTTGGTCAGCGTCCTGAATTGAGTTGTATGCACTGCTGACACATCAACCGAACCTGCTTCCAGAAAAAACAGCACCCCTCGGCCAAAATAGTCCGCCACCTTGCGTAACTGATTGAAAGTCAAGCCATCTTCACCAGCCATAACTCTTTCCATGCTGCTTGGTGCAATATCAAGCTCCAACGCCAGATCGCCCGGCGTAATGCCATAATCGGCACAGCACCAAGCTATACGTTCCGGATTGATAGACTGAATATGTTCCATGACTGAATTAAAACTTTATTCCCAAACGATGTTCTGCTGGAGATTCACTGGCAATGCGCAATAAAATAGCCGGTTACGCACCGCAAACCTGATGTGGAATATAAGAATGCCCTAAGCAAAATACGAAAAAGATGCTGAACAGACTCAGGATAAGCGCTTCACAGAAAAGGATTCCGTAATAAAACGTGCCCAGCACAAAACAGATTATTCCGTTATTGCCCCGTAGGGGCGACCCTTGTGGTCGCCCACACTAGGAATTCTCTTACGAAGAAGTCCAAAAGAAAACCGCCTGATTCCCATTATCCTGTCAGCACCCTGCGAAGCCATAAAACCATCTTTTATAAGTCCTATTCCCTATCCCTAAAACCCTGCCAACTGCCAACTGATTTCGCTCAGCACTCAGAACTCAGCACTCAGTACTTCTTTTGCCTGTGACACCCGTCAAAAGCTTCCCGTTCATAACAAAACACAAATAAAATATTTACACATTACTTAAAAGATCGTTTTTATATATCGAAATAATACATCAAAACATATATATTCAGATATTGAAAGGGTAGTTTATAACAACTTTTCTGAAATTAGAAGTAAAAATAAAGTAAGTGATATTTTTGTTATGAGTGACCTGATAAAAATCGAGAACTTAAAAGAATCAACGAGGCAGTAAAAAATAATCCAGAAAAGTTTCCAGCTGGGTATATTATCGAGCTTGAGAAAACTGATTGGGAACTATTGAAGTCGAAATTTTCGACTTCAATAAAGGGGGGTAAAGTAAAGCTCCCAAGCGCGTTTACTGAAAAAGGGCTGTATATGCTTGCCACAATACTTAAAAGCCCACAAGCGACTCAAGCCACTATTTCGATAGTCGAGACGTTCTCAAAAATCAGAGAACTGTCCAGAAGCATAAAACAGTTGACAGTAACCCAAGACAAAGCCGAACAAAAATCCCTCATGCAAAAAAATGGAGAGCTCGTTGCTGATATATTTGATGAAGATTTACAAACAAGCGACACCGAAACCTCAATCGAGTTGAATTTTGCAGTCCTGAAGTTTAAGCACACAATAAAAAAGAAAAAACATTGAGCACAACTCAGTACTGGTGTCATTCACAGCCAACAATTTCGCTCAGCCCTCAGCACTATCTTTCTTCCTTGCCCACTGCCCACTTTCTTTCTTCACTCAGCACTCCTCTTCCCTATAGTCCACCGGTAAATGCTTTCTGCAGGATTGACTTTTTCAGCGCATCCAAAGACTCTATTTTTTTCTGGTAGATTGATACAAGACGCTGGGTTTGTTCAAGTATTGAGTCTAATGAATCAACAATAGATTTCTGTTCACTGATATCCGCAGGGTATCTCACTGTGAAATCTTGAATCTGCGCTTTAGTGATTGCCTGTCTTGTTGCTCCACCTTCTGCACCTGTTTGCAGTAATTGATCTTTATAATACTTGGAAATCAATAAATAATGGAGAAACTCGGAATCCAATCTGTTTGCAATCGGTCTAATAATGGAAACGTGTTGATTTACCCGAGCAGGTAAAACGTCATCTGGAACAGTACAGCATCGAGCAACAGAAGCACCGGTAATGTTTAATAAAACATCACCTGGTTGCAGTATAACGTTTGATAACCCATCAGCTTGAGCATCATCAAGAAACGCAAGCTTGGAATACCTGAAACCTAAATCATGAATATTTAAACTACGGATTAGAGCAGTACCTTCCACTTTATAGGATTCTCCGCCTCCACGAGGGGTTGCCCCGCTTCCAATTTTAGTAGTCAACGCCATCAATTTATTTTGCTCCCACCCTTCACCTCGCTGACTGAAGACGGAATTCAGGTGCGATTCAAAAAGCTGTCGGGCGTTTTTGAGGTTCTTTTCGGCGTTGGCTTTGGCTCTGGCGATGCCCTCAAATGCTTCATCAAGGATCGTGACGATGTGCTGCTGATCGGGGAGTCGTGGGATTTGGACAGACTGAGCATAGACTTCATGCCTATTGATACCCGGTTTTACACCTTTTGCTAAGCAAGGTAAGTCAATAAACGTTAAGAGGTAATAAAGAAATTTTAAGCTGTGTAACGTCTCCTTAAAGGTCACGAAATATGTGACATCAAGAGGCCAAAACTTTTCGGTTGAAAGATTTATTTCACCAGCAGAGCCTTTACGCCCGACAATAATGCCTGGTTTGTCAGAATAAAACTTGTCACTTCTACTCAATGCACCATTTGCACCATATACAGGAAAAAGTCCATCCGCTTTCCGGTAAACATGATCAAGCGGTTTTCCGTATTCTAGCTGAATAACTTCCCCCAACTTCTTTATTTCCCAACCCTCCTTCACAAGCCAGACTCCTATTTGTGCAACCAACGGTTGCAGTTTTCAGTGCGCTCAATAAGCGTTAAGTATTTTGAACATTTTCAATTCTCCAACCATTGGTTGGAGAATTAACAAAGGCCACTCCTCCATTCAGCTTTATCAATATCCAAGCACTTTTTGTATCCCCGAAAGAAGCACAATGAAACTCCTTGAGCTGTTGTTCTCCAGATTCAGATACCCCCCGATGGAACGGGAACCTGCGACCTTCTGATACATTCCATTCGTCAGTTTATTCAATTCCTCAGAAGGCGACCCAAGTCTGTCAGGATTCCTGAACTTACTTTGACCTTGTTTCGCAGCCAATCCCCTGATACCAAGCCCGCGTTCAACCGCAGCCAGATCGCCGAGATAAAAACTTTCCAACTCACGGCAAGCAACACGAACCAAAGCATCGTTTCTCCCTGCTTGCCTGCAAAGGTCTACAAGTCTCGTCTTGACATCCTGGCAATCACTGGCATCCTGATCGCGCATGACAACAAAAACTGAATCAGGGAGCTGCCAATAGCGAAGTTTGCGGACAAGATGTTTTTCTAAATCGCTTTTTCCCTGAAAAACCACATACCGAACGAAAACATCATCAGGGATAAGTCTCGGCAACACACCTTCAAGCATCCTCTGGGCAGATGGCTCTTCAAGGAAAAAAACAAGTGTTTTCATTGGGGATCACTCCCCTCAAAAAAGCCTTGATTCCACAAATAACCCATCTGATCGCCATCTTTCATATAGGCAACAATCTGGGTGTTTTCATTGGCTCTACGGATTTGCGTATATCCCTCTTTCTTGACGAGCCAAAAGACTTCATCGACAGTTGTCGCATTTAAAAAATCAGGTGAGTGGGTAGAAACAAACACCTGTCCTCCCCGGTTTGCATAGCTGCGGAACTCCTCGGCAAGTTCCCGCAACAACCTTGGATAGAGCTGATTTTCAGGCTCTTCTACACATAACAGAGGATGAGGAGCAGGATCATACAGGAGGGTTAAATAGGCAAGCATTTTGATAGTACCATCCGAAACATAGCGGGCCAAAAAGGGATCTTCAAATGAACCGTCCTGAAATTTGAGCAGAACACGGCCCTCTTCTGTTGTTTTTGATTCCACCTGGGAAATCCCCGGAATACGCTGCTTCAGCAACTCTAGTATTTGACTGAAGGCTGCCGGGTGATGATTATGCAGATACTGGATGACAAGTGATAAATTTTCTCCCTCACGCGACAAATGCTCAGCATATCCGGCATCCTGTTCCGGGCGAGCCCGGCTGATATGAAAATCAGAAATGTGCCAGTTCTCGATAAGGTTACCAAGTGCAACCACAGCGGGGAACCGTTTGAACTGTGCCAGTCCTTTAATTGCAAGAATATCGGGAGATTTAAGCGTTTGCTCTTCTCGGGTCAGATCCTTGACATCTTTTACCAACAACAATTCATTAGTCACAGCAGTACCTTTACCTCTGGAAAAATCGAGGAAATGCCACGGCTGTCCGCCACTCCCTCTGCGGTATTTCAATATTTCACGTTCAATAAACACCCTGCCGTTTTCCTCGTTGATTTGCAGGAAGTAGGTGGTTAGGGGCATATCACTGCCTTCGCGGAACTTCAGCTCAATTTCAATCGGTCCGATAGCGTTACGGCTGCGCACTTCCGAAAAACCCCGACTACCTCCAAGTTTTGTCAGTGCCGTGTTGACATTACTGGTAATAGCATCTTTCAGAAAACCGAAAACGGAAAATATCGTACTCTTTCCTGTTCCATTGGCTCCAACAAAGACGCAGAAATTTGGCAGATCATTCAATTCTGCATCCTTGAATGCCTTAAAATTTTTTAACCGAATGGATTCAATTTTCATAGTTTGAAATTGTTGAATGCTGAAATGTAATATCACAAAATATACAAATCTATTGCGCTCTTATAAACCATTTAATCTGATGTAACTCAATATTGCATAACTGCTTATATCAACTCCCCGCCCAACATAAGGGCACCTCTATTCATTCAAATGGGATGCATTGAACACAAAACAGATTATTCCATTGTTGCGCCGTAGGGGCGACCCCTGTGGTCGCCCTCCGTGGTAGCTGTGAAGAAAATACTGAGTGTCCATTATTCACGGTTCAAAAGCTCCCTGATATTTACCAGCACTTCGCCACTCTCCGCATCCAGAGCGGCAATCTCATCTATAATATCCTCCGGAGTACGGTGCACAACCTCCCCGACACTGTTTAGATTCTTGGTTGAGATGTCAAAGGTGGATTGATCAACATCCTCAATGCTGATGCTCCAAGATTTATCGGAATCAGCCTTTGTTTTCTGGAGTTCGACAAATTCCGTCAGGTCGTTGTCGTTCAGGGGGTTGGTCTTGCCCATGTTGCGACCGGGATCGAGCTGGTAGTACCAGATATTCCTTGTAGGCGAACCTTTCTCGAAAAAAAGCACCACAGTCTTGACCCCTGCTCCCTGGAAGGTGCCGCCGGGGCAGTCGAGTATGGTGTGCAGGTTGCAGCTTTCGAGGAGCAGCTTGCGGAGGCTGACAGAGGCATTATCGGTATTGGAGAGAAAGGTGTTTTTGATCACCACACCGGCCCTGCCGCCTGCCTTGAGGATTTTGATGAAGTGCTGGAGAAAGAGGAATGCTGTCTCCCCTGACTTGATGGGAAAGTTATGCTGCACCTCAGCACGTTCCTTTCCTCCGAAGGGTGGATTGGCAATAACAATGTCGTACCGGTCGCGTTCCTGTATATCGGCAAGGTTTTCGGCCAGAGTATTGGTATGTACAATGTTTGGAGCTTCTACACCATGCAGAATCATGTTCATGATACCGATGATGTAGGCCAGCCCTTTCTTTTCCTTGCCGTAGAAGGTGCTTTTCTGCAGCGTCTCCAAATCGGCTGTTGTAAGGTTCTCCCCTGCCTTCAGATACTCATAGGCTTCGGCAAGGAAGCCGGCTGACCCGACAGCACCGTCATAGATTTTCTGCCCGATAACGGGCGCAACAACCCTGATGATGGCTTTAATGAGCGGACGTGGCGTATAATACTCTCCACCGTTGCGACCGGCGTTGCCCATGTTCTTGATTTTGCTCTCGTAGAGATGCGACATCTCATGCTTCTCAATATTGGTCCGAAAGCGAAGCTCATCAATCCGATCAATTACCTCTCGCAGATTATAACCGCTCTGAATACGGTTTTTCAGCTCACTGAAAATCTCCCCGATCTTGTACTGAATAGTAGCCGAGCTCTCAGCAGAACCTTTAAAGGTTTTCAGGTAAGGAAAGAGCTCACGATCAACAAACTCTTTCAGATCATCACCGGTCAAGGCATTGTTGTGGTCAATCTTGCCATCAGCAGTTTTTGGAGCTGCCCACGATTCCCAGCGGTAAAAAGAATCAAGAAGAGGTGCGTATGGTTTCCCTGAAAGTGCCGCCGCAGTCTCCTTGTCTTTTTCAAGATCGTCAAGGTACTTGAGAAAAAGTATCCACGAGGTCTGCTCTATATAATCGAGTTCACTGCCGCAACCGGCGTCTTTGTGAAGGATGTCATCAATATTCCTGAAAGTCTGCTCGAACAATGGATACTCCCCTTTAAAATATTTTAATACGCTAAACCTCCCCGTAACTCTTTGTGGCGGCATTCGGAGAAAAAATGATGGGCTCAATACTGATATTGTCTCAATGAATATAACGCTACACCTAAACCACAGCAAATAAAAGCACTATCCTGATCCCAATAGCCGGATATATCAGCGTTCGTTCCCACCGTGCAAGAATGAGTTGTGGACATGCTATCCAATTGCAGGGAGATAATAATATTCCGGTACTTGCCGATACCATTTTGGTAAATCTTTTCAAAACTGTCGAAGGGTTGCACAAATGCCATCATTGCTGGATTTACCCATGCAATGGTTTCGAGAGCTTCAGTGTGTTGATTTTGGAGATCACGCCAATGCCAGATTGGTTCATGATGAAAAATCCTGTTTCTGAGCGTTCGGACTCGATTGAGGCGTTTGGATAGATTCTTTCTAATTCTGATGTGGCGAGGCATATTGGGGACAACCGGTTTCAGTAACCACGGCCAGAGAATTTTTTCATACCGAACATCGAAAAGGCTTGTCCAAAAACCGAAGGTTAATTCAGGGATTATCCTTCCTGCATCAAGTGGCTTTTTGCTTTTGACAAGAGTGTTTTTTGCTTCTTGAACTTTGTTGATTTCCTGCGGAAACAACAACCCGGGCAGGTCAAACCATGTATCAGTTTTGAAATGCGCTGTAGCGCTATCGTGAACACTGTTTCGAAGGCTTACTTCAAGGCACTGAAGCGGAGTATAAAGACTCTCAGATAACTCCATGTTCCAGGCGTAATGAGCAAACAGCTCTGCATCGTCGTTGCTGGAACCGTGTTTACGATAGGCATCAAGTCGTTCATGCGAAATTGCTCGGCGAAGTTGATCTGAAAAATTGGCTTGCATGTGCAATCCCTAAAAGCTATATTTTTTCTGCAGTCCCCGGAGAAATCCTCTCCCGACCTTGAGTCGGTGACGATCCCGGGGTTTTTTTATTATCAGAAATATACTGCACGGTATTTAAAACACACCAATACTAACGCAAAACAGAGACCTCCCTTTTTCAAAAAATAGTGACGAGCTGGAAGTCACCAGCCGCTATGAATCGTCAACTCATTTCCAAACTCCTTCAAATACCCTACCAGCTCCCCCCTCTCATCATCGTGTTCTTTCAGAATGCAGTACACCCCAAAGGGGGACGTTATTCTTATCGTACACTTCTCCAGATAACTCAATATTTCTAAGCCCCTGCATCTTTTCGCTATATTACCCGAACAAACCAAAACCCACAACGACTACTATATGGACACCGTTTTCTCGAATATCGAACACCTCTACTCGAGGGATGAAGTGCTTTCAAATCCATGCCCGATTACCAGGGCAAATGGCGTCTATGCATTTTTCTTTAAAGAGGTGCTGCCGGGTGTACCTGTTGATGGATGCTTCACTCATGATGGGTTGACGTTACTCTATATCGGGGGATCACCTGATAAAAAAGGGAAAGCCAGTGCTACTCAAACACTGCAGCAAAGGGTTCGTTACCACTTCAAAGGGAATGCTGACGGTTCAACCCTGCGACGCTCTCTTGGCATCCTGGTGGCAAAAGAGAGTGGCTATCCGCTGCGAAGAGTGGGTAGTGGCAAAAAAATGACCCTGACGAACAAGGGGGAGCAATGGCTTGACAGGTGGATGCAGGAAAACGCCTTTGTAACCTGGATTGAGAATGAAGAGCCCTGGGATCTCGAAAACAAACTCCTGAATTCGCTATCCATACCGCTTAACATTCAGGGCAATAAACACCACCCCTATGCTTCCCTGCTCGCCCAAATCCGCAGCCAGGCAATAGTTCAGGCCGAAGAAGCCGATATCGTCGATGACAATGCCCCTCGACTATAATCTGAAAACCCCTTGATCACAGTTTTCCTGCATCTTCTTGCAGCAGGCCATGATGGGCAAGCCTCCCGGCAACAATCGCGGGTTGTGTGCTGAATTTTTTACCAAAACGCTTGATATCCTGTTTTTCAAATGAACCCGTCTCGATAATGTCATTTGTGTCTTTGCCGCTTTTCAGCCACTCTTTCGCAAAGGTGTTGGCTTCATCTTCTTTCTCTTTCCCATCAATGGAATAATCCATTCCCTCTACAAAAATTTCCTTTTTATTATGCTTCAGGATATGAGCCGCTTCATGGAAAAAAGTAAACCAGAAAATGTCCTTCCGGGTCAATCGATTTGAAAGTTGAATCAAAGGGCTTCCTTTTACCCACCGGCTAGAACCATGCAGAGGCGCTTTCGGTAAACATGGGGTATGAACAACCTTTACACCTGCTTTCCGGCATAATTCCTCGAGTTCAGGAAAGAAATGATCGGCACCGCTGATCACAAGCTTTTTTATCTCCAGCAATGTTTTCTCAAACGCGTTCCTGTCATAATCAGGCACCTGAAGCAATTCAGCCTGCCGCTCTCCCTGCCTTAGCCACGCAGCAACCGCATAGAGGTCTTTGCTGTTTTTTTCGCTCATACTGGTAGCTGTTGCATAGGCCTGCCCGTGGTAAAACTTTGCATACACTTCAGGACTTGCCACGTTAAAAAAAGAGAGGAGAGCTTTGCCAGCGTTAGCCGAACTGCCTTCAAAAGCAATCCAACCCTTTGTCTTCATTGCATTGCAGGGAAACCGCTTTACCCACTCTTTTGCCTGAAGCAGAGTTTCAGCGTCATCAATTTCAGCAAGTCTCAATCGATAGCGCTTTTCACGCTCTACCCAAAAATCAGCAGGGATGCCAATAACACGCTCAAGTTGAAGAGCTGTTTCCGGGGTTATCTGCGCCTTACCCTGTATTATTTCATTAATGGTTTTCTTCGGTCTGCCCATCCGCTCGGCCAACTCAGCCTGCGTCATACCTTTATATTCGATATGTTCAGCAAGCGTATCACCGGGGCATGAGATTACTTCACGGGCTATTGCAATATCTTCTTTTGTCTTGTACATGGGCTTTACTCCCGTTTTAATGGTAATCTTCACCAATCGCCACAATCACAATACAGGTAATCATCATCCAATCAAGCCCGTCATCCTCTTTTCTGGGATAAGGATTATGATCAGGTAGAAAAATGATTCGATGGTTTGGTGTAAGGTCAATCGCCAACTCCCCCAATCGGTTTCCTGTCAATTCATGGCAGTGGGCAGAAGAAAATGAACGCATAGCATCAAGATTTACAACCGAAGCAAGATCATCCAGTCGCTGAGACAGCTTTTTTGCCCTGTCCCCATAATGCCTCTTGATGGCTGAAAGGCTCTCGACACTCTTTTCCAGCTTGCGTGTTTGGTAGCGAATCTTCATCAGAAAGGTAATAAAGCGGAATCGATATAAAAATTATTATTAACCCTTAAGGTTAATAGCTATGTAGTCTCATGTGGCGAATCAAGCTCATTTTTGTTAGATTGTTGTTCATGTAATCAATCGTTTGAACAAAAGCTGAGATGAAAGCAGATAACTTTACACTTAAAAAATACTTCGAAAGGATAAATTATAATAGCGAAATCAATTCGCATATCTCAACAGTATCGGAGATAATGCGGTGCCAGTTATTTTCTGTTCCTTTCGAAAATCTGGACGTTCAGGCTGGAAAAATTGTCTCTCTGGTTCCAGAGGAAATTGTTGAGAAAATATTGGTTCGTAATCGTGGCGGGTATTGCTATGAAGTGAATGGCCTCTTTGCGATGGCACTAGAGGAGCTTGGCGTGCCCTATATATTTGTTGCAGCTCGCCCGATGATTTATCCGGTAAGGCGTCCTAAAACGCATATGGCCATTGTGGCTGAAGTGGAGGGTGAGAAGTGGCTGATCGATTTGGGATTTGGGAGTAACAGTATAAGAATGCCAATGCGTCTTGATGTCGTCGATGTCGAAGTAGTGCAGGACGGCTATCTGTTTATGCTAAGCAAAACCGATGAAAGCAGGTATCGGCTGAAGGCATTTGTCGAAGACGAGTGGGTGGAGCAGTACGAGTTCGACCTCTACCCGCAGGAGTGGATTGACTTTTTCCCGGCCAACCACCTTAACTCAACACACCCCGATACGATTTTTGTGAAAAAATTGATTGTCGTGCTGCACAACCCAACAGGCAAGGTAATCCTTATGGGTGATACATTGAAAACCGTCAGCAATGGTATAACCACAAAACAGTTCGTTTCCCCCAAAAACCGTGCCGCCATCCTGGCCAAAAATTTCGGCCTCGTTGCTCCTGAAGGATAATCTGCACAACCCAAACATCCCTAGTCGCATTCTTGATCACTAAATATTTAGCTTCGGTTTAAATTTTTTGATATTTACGAAACAGGGTAAATATCACCACTTTTGAGGTGCGTGAACTGTCGGGAAAAACCTGATCAATTTTGTGAAGCTGATCCTGCGTGAATGTTGTTGTGATTATTGCCATTATTTCCGATTAGGGCAGCAAAAAAAGCACTTTATACCAGAGGTATAAAGTGCTTTGCAAAAAAATCAACAACTTACTTTTTAGGAGTAAACACTGATAATACACCCTGCAACACCTTACCAACTATCGATACCACATTACCCGCAAGGTTTATCGACGTTGTGCCAACAAAAACAATAAAGTTTGCTGACGAGATGATTCCAATTTTCACCAGTTCAACTTGATAGTGAGCAAGTTTACCAATTGTTTCCGGCAACGTGTGGAGGTCGCCTTGATACTCATTAATTGATGCGTTTGACATGGCTTTTATTATTTAGATTTATTAAAGTTCAACATTTCGAATGGTTATGCTTTTCAACGATTACTGCATACTCATCTCTTTTAGTGGCAGTGCTTTTCATGTATCTTTTCATCGACCCAGTAACCGTGGCGATTGTAATGCCTGTGAAGCCCAATCTCATAATCCCGGGTTAGCAGAGAGGCCTCTGAGTATTCCGGCGAATTCCTGATAGTATCGCGGAGAAGATCAACGGAGACCTTGCCTTCTCCCCAGCTGACACTCTCGATCCATTGTGGTGAAAGCAGTACTTTTTTCCCTGGCCACCAGTTCATCGTATTGACAATGAGATACCGAATTGCCCACGTCTCGTCATCAATGATAAAATCCTCAACGTGACCAATCTCACCGTCTGTAGCCTGGATGTGGTAGCCTGTCACCTGATGTGTACTGCGCAAATGAGGATCCCATCCATTTTCTCCGGGTGTAAAGTTTTTCCATTGTTCCCTGTCACGTTCCAGATAAGGATAATATCCCCACATATATGGGCCGCCCCAATAAATCGGCCATCCATAATACCCATAGTAATCTGTCTCAAATTGTTTGGAGACGGGCTTGTCACTGTTCAATGACGGACTCTCTTCAATCTGTTTTTTTGTTAAACCAACTGTAATGAGTTCTTTAACATTATTCACTGCCTCCAGTACATAAGGAGAGATGAGTACCTGCCTGCCAGTGAGCCAGTTTCCTGTGTCTGCGACCAGATAACGAATGGTCCAATAATGGTCGTCGAAGTAGAATTCCTCGACCTTTCCGATTTTTCCGTTCCAGCTGTCGAGCTGATAACCTTTAAGTGTTTTGGCTCTGATTAAAATCATGTCAGTGTTTTTTTAGTTTGCAACAAGTGCCAGAAATCAAACACAATACCGAGAGTGTTTGCCAATATTGTTCATTTCACTAATCATCGTACTGCTCAGCACCCCAAGATAAGTGCCTGCCATTTATATATAATTTATATATAAAACCGTTATATACTAACATTTATTTCCCTACCAGAACAAAAGATTGCATAATCGGTTTAGGTATTAAATTATCTATAAATAATAGAATACTATAACATATATTTATTTTCTTGACTGATGGGGAAAGATCTTTATTGTTCGATGAAAACCTGGATAATCGAAGATGAATAAGTATATTTTTTATATTTATTGCAAACAACAAAGTACCTTAGTTTGTTTTACGTTGCGATGTTCTTTTGGTTTTTTCCCGGTTAGGGAAAACCGTTTGTGCTAAACAGCAACGAAGTGGGTGGCATGGTTAACTTAGGCTCATGTAACAGCAAATGACACTATGTCGTCAAGTTTTCTTTCCTTCACTACTTGGCCTTTGAAGAGGGTGCTGTGAGTGAACGATTTTTTGTCAGCGTCCCTGAGAGAGATATTGCATCGAATGGAAAAACCCTGCCGAGTGATTGTGCACTTTATGAAAACATGATCATTGTTGAATAGTGATAACGCCCTCATATTTACAGGAAAAAATGGAACTGATTAAACTGGAAATTCCGTTGAAGTTAAAAAAGTACTGATGGCATTTAACACCCCGATAGTCAGGTCATCGTAAAATGGAACACACCGTGCCGAATTATTTTTTCAGAAATAAGCTTCATCTCTCAATACTATCTTCTCTTGGAGCTGCAAGTTGGTCTGTTTACTTCAATATCCCTGTTAATGGGTGGGCAATCGTGACTGTCTTCCTGCTGACTTTTTCGATATATCAGGACAACCGGCTCACCGACAATATCGAAGATTCAACCAATGACCCCGAAGGCCTGAAAAGCGCCCAAAAGAATCAGGATCTTATCACCTACGTAACCTTCTACCTCGTTTCCTTCATTTCACTCATTATCGCTTTTCAATTTGGTCAATCGGCATTCTGGACAACTGCATTTATCATTGTAATCGGTTTTCTGTATAATCATAAATGCTTCCCTCTTTCTCTCTCCAGGCGGTTGCACGGCGCCCGCCGCTTAAAGGACATATACATCGTAAAAAACCTCACGCCTCCCCTCGATTGGGCAACCGCACTTGTTTTTCTCCCACTGATTTACGGAGGTCAGTTACTCTCTCTCAAGGCCTGGATTTGCTGGGGATATATGTTTATCTGCGCGTTTTTTATCGAAGTAATGTGGGACATGCGCGACCGTAGGGGGGACCTCTTGAGCGAAATCAAAACCATTGCCAACACTTTTTCCTTTCTGCATACAAAACAGTTTCTCATCATCACAAGCCTGATCTCGGGCACGATCCTGTTTTATTTTACCTTCACAAACATTCTTCCAGCCTCAACCTATTTCCTTCTGGTAAATAATGCTGCCGTGATAGGCATCGCCAGTATGTACGATGAGAACAAGGAATCATTTATGCGCAAAATCAGTGACTTTACCATTGTTCTAGCCTCCGTTCTGTTTCTCTCTTTCGGCTTAATCGCCTTTTTTTCGCACTAACCCTTTTTGTATTCAGATAAAGTTGGGCAAAGCTGATTATAGAACGTGGACAGGTGTGTAGCGTGCGGCACTGGAACGACTTGGCATGGGTAAGCCGAATGTTGCCTTCTCAATTTCCTGAATTCCGGCACGGACCCATAGAATCGTGTTCAGCTTGTGATTCTGGGGTATCATGTTGGCGAGTGAAAAGCATTGCAGCCGTGCGCTTCTATTTGGCATGTCGGCGCTTGGTGCCATGTGCCCGCGGTCAAAGCCGGATCGAGCATAATCCTTCAGTTCAGCCCGTTCATCAGCAGGCAGGTTTTCTTCAGGATGAAAGGCTTCCCGTCCTTTCAATTCCCTGGCATTCTCAATACTTTCTCTGGTAAGGTGTTCAGCAGACCAGATGGGAGTACGGGAGATACCGGAGTGCATAACAGCAAAGTTGTCATAACATAATTCGCGGGCCTTTGCTTTAAGGGAGGCTTGTTGAATATCCGGAGCAACTCCGTTCAGATATTGCGCAGGGCACGCTGTTGTTGCCGCAAATACGGTCTGTGCAGTAGATGCTATCAACAACATGAGGAGGGTAACTATCCATGAGCTCCTCGTGAGCATGTATTTTTTCATATAAGGTTTAGTTTTGTTATTGGATTAGCTCTTTTTCAGGCAGCGTACTGCAGCAATTGCCCCACCCTGCGGCGTAAAGTTACATATCAGCAGTGCCAATAGCCTGAAAGCGCTCTGCATATGCAGCAAGAGGCATCTGCAAGAGCAGAAGAGCAAAGATGGCGAAAAGATGCTTTTTCATGGAGGCAAAATCTTGATCAGTCAGGGCGAGTGGAATTGATGTAATATACGAAAAATAAGCCAGTTAGCCTATCGGAAATCTTACAAAATAGGCCAAATTGATAGGATATTATATAGTGCATGAACGAAAAGGCGCTATGATATTATATAATAATAGGTTATATTGTTATTTGAAGGTCGAAAATATTTGAAAATTTCAGTGAATCCTTGATCAAAAGCGTAATAACCCCTGATTATAA
>CAINOC010000074.1 GCA_903851385.1 uncultured Chlorobiaceae bacterium
GACATGCAGATTGAACGATGACGGTGTGTCTTTCCGGCCAAGCTATAACGGAGAGGATGGGAAAGAAATATTTTCTTTCAAAATAATTCCTCTTTTTGCTTGGATTTTTACATAACAGTGCTGAGTGCTGAGTGCTGAGTGCTGAGTGCTGAGTGCTGAGTGCTGAGTGCTGAGTGCTGAGTTTTCTTAGGGTTGAGAAAGAAAGAGTTAGGGTTGGTTTGTGAGGAAATCTGCGTAGGCTTTTGCGATGCCGTTTTGGAGGGTGGTTTTTGCTTGCCAGCCGAGGGCTTTCATGCTGGTTACGTCGAGGAGTTTTCGCGGGGTGCCGTCTGGGCGGGAGGTATCGAAGGTTAGGGTTCCTTGAAAACCTACCACTTGCATTACCGTTTCGGCCAGCTCCTGAATGGTGACATCATAACCGGTACCTACGTTAAACAAGCCTTCTGTTACGCCTGATTCCATTAAAAAGATGCAGGCTTCGGCCATATCGTCAACGTAGAGAAATTCGCGCTTTGGTTTGCCTGTGCCCCACACGGTGAGGCTTTTTTCGCCTTGGAGTTTTGCTTCATGAGCTTTTCTGATAAGAGCAGGCAGTACATGGCTTCCAAGCAGGTCATAGTTGTCGTTTGGTCCGTAAAGATTGGTGGGCATTACTGAAACATATTGAGTGCCGTATTGCCGGTTATAGCTTTCACATAGTTTGATGCCCGCAATTTTAGCTATGGCATAGGGTTCGTTGGTCTGTTCCAGAGGGCCGGTGAGCAGGTACTCCTCCCTGATTGGCTGAGGGCAATCGCGCGGATAGATACAACTTGATCCGAGAAAGAGAAGGCGGTTCACGCCGGCTTTCCATGCACCATGAATGATGTTTGTTTCAATGACAAGATTTTCATAGATAAAATCAGCCCGGAAGGTATTGTTTGCATGGATACCTCCGACTTTGGCAGCTGCGAGAAAAATATAGTCAGGCTTTTCCTCTGCAAGAAAGCTGTGCACCTCGCTTTGGTTGGTGAGGTCAAGCTCTTCACGTGTTTTGAGGAGCAGGTTATGGTAACCTTTGGCCTGCAAAAGACGGACTATGGCGGATCCTACCATGCCACGATGGCCGGCGATGAAGATTTTTGAGGAATGAGAAAGAAAGTGCTGAGTGCTGAGTGCTGAGTGCTGAGCGAAAGCGGAGGGCTGAGTTGTCATTGCAAAGAAAAATAGGGATGAGAAAGAAAGTGCTGAGTGCTGAGTGCTGAGGTCGTATGTTAAAAACAGAGGTCTAAACTAAAGCCCCTCAGGAGTTAAATTATTTGAGGAACAAACTCTTTTAACTCAATCCGGAGGAACTATGAAGCGCGCACTGAAAGATAATCAAGATGCATTTGCCGGTCAAGAGTTTTATATCGGTATTGATGAACTGTTGGGGTTCAGGAATCACCTCAAACTACGTAAAAATGAAGCACTCAGAAAGAAAGTGCTGAGTGCTGATAAGGATTTGGTGGGGGTTGAGAGTTCGTTTTTCTACTCAGTTCACACTCCCCAGCCAACTGCTGACTGCCAGCTGCTGACCTCCTGGACAAGGCCAAAGAGTTCGGATAAACTTGGCTGGTAACGTCTGGTTGTGTTTGTGAGTTCGAGCATTAAAGATTCTTTCGCAATCCCAACCAATCTCTCAGGTGATATTAAGGATTTGTTTAAGGTGGTCGGGGTTGTGGGCATCGGTGCCGAGATGGGTGTAGATGGAGGCTTGTTCAAAGCTTTTGGCTTTTTTTTGGATATTTTTGCCATAGAAGCCGTGGAAACTGCCGAGATTGCCTTGGAACTGGCAGCCGATATCCTGCAGGTATGTTAGAAGATTGGTGGGCATTTTTGATTGGTGATTTTCGATTGGTGATTTTTGATTGGACCAGAAGTTCCAGAATCTGGAGTTGTTGTTCTCCTGAGTCGGGAGTTCGAGGAGAGTGCAGCGTTCGGGGTGAGCTATAAGTGGGACATAGCCGTGGCAAGTGACCTTAAAAAGGATTTCTTTTACCAGTTCGATCGATATGAGGTTTGGAATCTCTACAAGAAATAAGTTCGTGCCTTCAAGAAGCAGAGGCTGCTTGAGGTTATCAAAGAGAAATTCATCCAGGTAATGTTCTCTACCAAGAAGTAGTTTGATGTCAATCTTTGCGCGATTGAACTCTGCCTGAAGCTGGTTACGTGCATCAAGAATTTCGGCAGATGATGCCTCATACCGGCCTCTGATGAGATGCGAGGTGCAGCAGATTTCCTTATATCCCGCTTTAAGAAAGAGACGCGCCATCAACAGCGCGCTCTCCAGTGTTTCGGCCCCATCGTCGATGCCTGGAAGAATATGGCAGTGATAATCGGTGACCCTCTTTTGATCTCTCATCAATACTCAAGATTTGAAGAATTTAATCTGACTTATTTTAGTCCACAGGTTTTCAACCATGGGCGGCAGATACCATCTTTTCTTCTTGTTCTTATGTTCCTCTCCATAGCCATAGCCATAGCCATTGCCATAGCCATAGCCATTGCCATTGCCATAGCCATTGCCATTGCCATAGCCATTGCCATAGCCATAGCCATTGCCATAGCCATAGCCATTGCCCATGCCGCGCAGGGTTTTATTATTGAAAACAAAACCGGCGACCGGTGCATTGGCCGCAAGAAGCAAATCCCTGGTGCGGGCGGCTGAGGCTGAAGGGACACGTGCACTTTCAAGAACAACGACTACTACATCCGCCATTACCGTCAGCAAAGCTGTATCGGGCACAGGGAGGATGGGGGGAAGATCAATAACAATCTGGTCAAACATTCCCCTCAACCGTTCGATCAGGTCAAGCATGGCTTGAGAGCCAAGCATGATTGAAGGGTTCGGTGGAGTGTTGCCTGCAGGCAGAAAACTCAGATTTGGAATTTCGGTTACATGAATGGCCATTGCAAGATCAGTGTCGCTTGAGAGCACTTCAGAGAGACCAGGACTCTTCGATATATTAAACCATTTATACTCCTTTGGCTTGTGCATATCGCAATCTACAAAAAGCGTACGGAGACCGGTCTGGGCTATGGTTATAGCCAAGTTCGTGCTTATGGTACTCTTTCCCTCTCCAGGAAACGAACTGGTCAACATAATGACCTTCTTATGCTTTGAAACAGTGGAAAAGTGAATAGCTGTCCGAAGTGCACGGAACGCCTCTGCCACCATAGAGCGAGTATCGGTATGGGTTACAAAAGCAAGGCTGTCTTTATCAATAACCTTTTCTTTGTTACCATTTCCAAGATGGGGTATGGTCGAAAGATGGGTAAGCTTCAACAGTCTCTTCGCCTCTGTTTCATCTTTAATGCTATCATCAAGATTCTCCATAAAAAAGGCAAGGCCGACTCCTGCTATGAGCGACAGAACAAGTCCAATAAGGAGGTATTGCGCTTTCTTTGGCTTGACCGGCAGATCGGGCGTAATGGCTGTGTCAATAACATTGATGTTGGTAATAGTAGAGGCCTTCTGGATACGGGCCTCCTGATGCTTCTGCAGCAGGAAGGTATAAATGTCGGCACTGACCTTTGCCAGGCGGGTATAGTGGGCTAGATCGCGCTCCGTCACAGGAAGCTTCTTCAGCCTCTCTTCGAGTTTTCCAAGTCGCCCATTGACGTTCACCTCCTGTGCCGAGAGGTTCCTCGACCCGGTTTCGTAGGTAGCCCTGATTTTACGCTGCAGCTCATCAATCTGGGACTGCACCGTTTCAACCGCAGGATGGTTTTTGGTGTAGGTCGTCAGGAGCGATTTTTTCTGCACCTCAAGCTGGGCAAGGGATGCCGCCATCTGGGCAACCAGCGGATCGTCCTTCATCACAGCCGGTGAATAGGAGCTGCCCTGAGCCAAACTCTCTTTCTGGGAGGTCAGTGCAAAATCCAACTGCTTTTTTTGAAGGTTGATAGCAAACTGCTCTTTTTCCAGTTCGGAATAGCTCGTAATAAGTTGCTGTGCTTCGGCATCGAGCTGCACAACTCCGGTTGAACTTTTATATTCCTGCAGCTTCGTTTCGGCTCTCTGCAGATCATCCTTTACCCCCTGCAACTGAATTTCAATAAAGTTAACCGAGCGGCTGGCTTCCTGGGTTTTGAAAAGCAGGCTCCTGTTCAGATACTCCTGAACCACGCCATTCACCACGTCGCGAGCAAGCAACGGATCAGTATTCTGGTATGAAATCTTGATAACGTTGCTCATTTTAACTGCTTCTGCAGCGTTACACGCTTTCTGCAAACCCTCGACGGCACGGTTAAAATTGAGCCTTTTCAGTGTAAAGCTGTCTCCTTTTGTTCCGTAAAGCTGCACCTGAAGGGTAAGGCCGGAATGCTGGAATGGCATACCAGACTTGCCACTTCCAAGCAGCTTATCATCGGAATCCGTGACTACGAATGAATCTACCCCAGTCATAGTGAGAGTGTAGGAAGGATCATCTTTTGACCATGGACGAGTCGACTGAAGGGTCAAAAACCGGCATGAGGCAGATGAAGAGGAGGGTTCAACCGTCCAGTCCATATGAAACTTTCTCACCACCTCTTCAGCAATAGTCCTCGACTTGACAATCTCTATTTCCGCAGCAATTGAAGCTGACTTACCCATCATCAGCATATAACTCATCTCATCAATTTTTGACTTGTCGTCCTTCACATAGAGGCTTGAGTTGGCCTCATAGACCGGCTTCATCAGAAAAGTATAGAGCACTGCAACAATGAAGACCGAAAGAAAACCCGTGATGATCACATTTCTGCGACGGAGAAGAATTTTGAAATAATCGGAAATATTGACTTCCTGCTGCTGCAGATTACCGGTAGGATTCATAACTGATATTAATCTAGAAGTAAAACAAAAAAAGGTGCTGAAACACGCCGTTGAAAAGGAGTGTCAGTTTTTCAGGTATTTGATGTTGACAAAGGGTTGAAGAGAGGCACTTAGAGTCTGAAGCGATGGCAGAATATCAGTGATAGCATCGTTCCAGCTACCCATAGCACTTTTAGGAACATAGATAATGTCTCCCTCGTGTAACTGCATGGGAAGAGCCTTGCCTTGCATCACCCTTTTAAAATCAACAACAAGAAGCTCGCCCTGCGTTGGCGAAAGAGAGCGGATGATCCTGACCTGATCCAGATTGTAGCCTGTATCGCGCAGCTGTGCTCCCGCAATGGCCTGTGCAAGATTCATCCCACCTGGAGTGATAGGCAATGGCCCCTGGATTTTGACAGCTCCAAAAACGAAGACCAGCCGGTTTCGGTACTCGGCAATCTCAACCTGCACATAGGGATTATTGAAGTAGTTACGCAAAGCTGAATCAATAAGCTTTCGAGCACCTGAGAGCGGCAACCCACCCACATGGAGTTCACCTGCAAGGGGGATATAAATACAGCCCCGGCCATCAACCCTGCTTCCTGAGACCTTCGAACTGCTTCCCGTTGAGCTGATTACCATTGAACCACTACTTCCCATTGAACCACTATTAGTGAAATCAGAGGAACCGTTGATAGCGATGGCAAGTACGTCGTTAGGACCTATCAAATAATCAGCAGGCTGATATGGCGATGCAGCTGATGCTGGAACTTCAACTATTTGGCGATTGACAACCCCCGAGGGAGGCTCGCCGACAGAGATGCGAGTCCCGGCAGGAAGTTCCGTGAAACTGGTGCAGCCAGAAATATAGAGAGGAATAAAGAGAGCAAGAACTATAGAAAATAGAGAAGAATAACGCATGTGAAAGAGCTGGAATGTTAAAAAGAAGTAGTTGAATATATAAAAAGAAGGGAAAGCTAAAAAATTAAGAAGAAGATTTTTGGCAGTGAAATCAGTGGGCAGTGGGAGAAAGGGCTGAGAAAGAAAGTGCTGAGGGCTGAGTGCTGAGCGAAGACAGTGGGCAGTGGGCAGTTGAAGAATGAAGTGCTGAGGGCTCTAGCGCTGGAGGAGTACTGCTTCGGCAAAATCCTTGAAATCAGTGAGATGGTGCTTTGAGATGGCGTGCACTATTGCCCAGTCAATCGCATCGTAGTTGTGAACTGCCAGATTACGGAAACCGACTGACTTTTTCATCTTGCTGGACAGCTGCTGATCGATAACACCCAACTCCAAGAGCCTGTCGAAGCTTTGCCCCATCGTCTCAGGGGCAGGCAGATCCGATTCTGAGAGAACATGATTCGCGATGTCAACACAAAGCTGTACCGCACGGGTCAGATTGAGTGAGACGATATCCTAGGCGTCGTAATCATGTGCCAGCGTTTCGCTATCTTCTGGACATTGCGCTGCAACCCTGCTTGTAGCTCGCCTGAGAGCCTCAAGTTTCTGATCAATCAAAACCCAATCCATCGACACCTCCGTTCTTTAAGAACCCTTTGGCGTATAGGCATGAAATCTGCACTATCGATCTGATATCTGGTCACCAGAGAGGCAAAAAGGGATTTCGAACCAAAAATCCGTCTACCTTTCTGCAGGATCTGCCCGGTAACAGAAAGGCCTGCCGTCGAGAGATCAACCAAATCCACAGGGCGCCCAATCCTTTCAGCAAGTGCGCCAATAAGTTGCATCTTGGTTTCTGCCGTGATGGGACGCTGAGCATATACCGCCAGATCAAGATCACTATCGGGATTTGCTGTCCCTTTGGCCATGGAACCGAAAAGCACTCCAAGCATGATGTCAGGAAACCCTGCAAGGGTTTCCCTAATCAGTTGGTCAATGTTATTAGAAGTTGCCATACGTCGCAAGCGAGTACTAGTTTCAAAGTAATCTACGAAGAATTCTTGATTACTTGAACAGGTATTGAATAGTTAGCAGTGAAATCATTGGCAGACACAAGTGCTGAGAAAGAAAGTGCTGAGTGCTGAGTGCTGGGTGCTGAGTGCTGAGGTCGTATGTTAAAAACGGGGGTATAAATAAAGCCCCTCCGGAATTAAATTATTGAGGTACTAACTCTTTGAACTCAATCCGGAGGAACTATGAAACGCGCATTGAAAGATAA